>CAYOTD010000280.1:0-3209 GCA_964406685.1 uncultured Solibacteraceae bacterium
TTTGAAGCCCTCTATGCGGTGCACCGCGCGGGGGCTTGCGACGGCGACCCGGTGTTGGTGGGACGCACGGCGGAGGGGCGGGTCGAGGTGAGGGGTACGGTCAGCACGCGGGAGCGAAGCGAGCGGATCCAGGAGTGGCTGGCGGGCTATCCGGACATCCGCCTCAGCCTGGAGATCGCGCCGCGCCATCCGCCGGAGGAGAAGACGCCGGCATGGCTGGGCGCCTTCCTGCGCGCTTCCGGGCAGGGCGCGGCGGAGGCCGAGGCGGCGGAGTTGAGCATCAACTCGTTGCTGGCCATGATCGCCTCCGACGCCCGGGCGGTGGGACAGTTGGCTGGCGGTCCTGCGACGGGAGAGTGGTCCTCGGCGTCGCCGCCGGCGCGTGCGCATCTCAAGGAGATGTTGCAGGAGCACCTGGCGGCGCTGGAGGGGAACATGCGGCAGGTGGCAGAGTTGCTGCCGCCGGCCGGGAGGGCCGCTCCCGCGGCGGCGGAGACGGCCGGGGACTGGCGCGGGCAGGTGGGGGCGCTGGCCGATGCCGTCTTGCGGCTGGCCGGAGGGGGCGCGGCTGGGGCGGAAACGGCCGGTTCCTGGATGTCGTTGAGCGCGCAGGCCCGGCAGACGCGCGCCGCGGTGTCGGCGGCGTTTCCCTCCGCGGCCAAGACCGCTTCGGCGGCGCGCGAATAATTCCGGTCCGGGGTGTCCCTTTCCGCCATCCGGCGCGTTAATGCACTCAGGTGGAATTCATGTCGCTTCGTCTGTTTGTCTCGCTATCCTTAGTGGCCCTGACGTGCCTGGCGCAGTCGGATCGCGGCACCCTGACCGGGGTGGTGGCCGATCCTTCGGGCGCGGTGATCGCGGCCGCCCGTGTAGAAATCGTGAATTCGGGCACGCAGACCAAGTACCGGACGGGCACCAACGGCACCGGCCAGTATCACATGCCGAACCTGCCTCCCGGGCCGTATACGGTGACCTTCGAGGCCACTGGATTCAAGAAGCTCGTGCGCAGCGAGATCACACTGGAAGCCACGCAGGTGCTGCGCGTGGACGCGGTGCTGGAGATCGGCCAGACCAGCGATGTGATTTCGGTGACCGGCGAGGTACCGCGCATCCAGACCGACACGCCGGAGTTGGCCACAACCATGTCGGGAGAGAACATGATGGCGCTGCCGTTTTCCTTCGACGGCGCGCGGGTGCCCGACAACCTGGTGCCGAAGATCGCCCCGGGCGTGATGGGCAGCGGCTATCGCACGATCATCAACGGGACCACGGCGTTCTCGAAGGAGACGTTGCTGGACGGCGCGTCGGTGACCACCTATCTTTCCGGGTCCTTCACCGAGAACGCCGTCTCGATGGAGGCGGTGGGCGAGTTCAAGGCGATGACGGGCGGGGTCTCGGCCGAATTCGGACGCACGCAGGGCGGCATCTTCAACTACGTGATGAAGTCCGGCACCAACCAAGTTCATGGGAGCGCCTACGGGGCCATCATGAACGAGGGTCTGAACGCCAACGGTTTCGCCAACAACTACCGCGGGCTGAAGCGGACCCGGCTGCGGGAGAACGACTACGCCGCCAGCCTGGGCGGTCCCGTGCGGCTGCCGAAGATCTACGACGGAAAGAACAAGACCTTCTTCTACTTTGCCTGGGAGCGGTTCAAGCAGACCGACAACCGTCCCTCGTCGGCGAACTCGACTTACCCGCTGGAAGAGTTCTACAACGGCGACTTTAGCCGGCTGCTGGGACCGTCGGTGGGCACAGACGCGCTGGGCGGGTCGGTGGCCAAGGGCGCGATTTACGATCCGGCGACGCTGTACCAGCTTCCCAACGGCCGCTGGATGGGGCAGATGTTCCCCAACAACCAGGTGCCGGTTTCCCGCTTCAGTCAGGTTTCGCAGAAGCTGAACGCCATCGCCAAGAAGTACTACCTGCCGGCGGTGAAGGGCGCCGACGGGCTGGCGCCGCTGCAAAACAACGCTTACGGCTATGCCAACAGCACGCCGTCGGTGGAGCAGAACAACGTTTCCCTGAAGGTGGACCACGATTTCCACGAGAAGCACCGGCTGTCGGCGATGTACAGCCTGACCACGCGGCCGCGCGAGCTGATCGTCAAGGGCGGCATGTGGAACTTCTCCGAGCCGCACGGCGGGGTGCTGTCGCGGTCGCGCCCGCAGCACGTGCGCTCGCAGTTGGCGCGGGTTTCCTACGACACCATCGTCAGCCCGAACGTTCTGAATCACCTGAACGTCTCGTTCAACCGCATGGCGAACCCGTTGCAGAGCAGTTGGGCGGACATTGACGGCGCCGCGGACCTGGGAATCGCAGGCCTGCACTCGGACGGTTATCCCAAGGTAGAGTGGGGCGGAGGGCCTTACTACTCCCTATCCAACGTCGGTTACCCGGAACGGATGTTCGAGGTGTATTTCGGGTACGGGCTGAGCGACTCGGTGAGCTTCTCCAAGGGGCGGCACTTCATGAAGGCGGGCGTCGACCTGCGGCGCAACGGCGAATCCACGCGGCCGGCGGCGTATCCCACGTTCAACTTCTCGGCCATGTCGACCTCGATTCCAAACGAGACGTTCTCGGGTTCGAAGACGGGTTACTCGTTTGCGAGTTACCTGCTGGGGGAGGTGGCCTCGTTCAGCCTCACCGATCCGGTGGGACTGGGAGAGCGGCGGCGTTACTACGCGCTGTTCTTCCAGGACGATTTCAAGGTGAACAGCCGCCTGACGCTGCAACTGGGGCTGCGCTGGGAGTACCAGCCGCCGTTCCGCGAAGCCGCCAACCGCATTTCGAGCTGGGACCCGACGGTGCGCGATCCGCAGAGCGGACTGTTGGGCGCCTACACCTTCGCCGGCTCCTGCGCGGCCTGCACGGGCAAGGACTACTACGGCGTGAAGGACTGGAACGATTTCTCCCCGCGTATCGGCTTCGCCTACCGGCTGGCCAAGAACTGGTCGATCCGCGGCGCGTATGCGATCATGTACGACGCCGACACGGCCAACCACTACGGCTCGACGCCGCTGGGAGACCTGACGTCGCTGGCCTGGCGCGGTTCGTACAAGTACAGTCCGGACAGCGCCACGCCGTGGAAGCCGGTGTTCAATTGGGACGGCGGCGTTCCCTCGGGGCGGTATTCTCCAGGCACTTACAACCTGTCCTACGGGAACCAGTTCGGCGCGGGAATGATCGATCCGCGTTACGGTAAGTCG
>CAYOTD010000280.1:3219-6873 GCA_964406685.1 uncultured Solibacteraceae bacterium
CTATGTGCAGGAGTGGAACCTGAATGTGCAGCGGCAGTTCGGGTCGAAGGTGACGGTGGACGTGGGTTACTTCGGCAACAAGGGTACGGGCCTGCGCAACGGCGATATCAACCGGCTCAACCAAATCGATCCCGCTCTGCTCAGCCGGTACGGCCGGGCGCTGACCAGTTCGGTCACCAGCGCCGCCAGCGCGGCGGCCAACGGCATCGCCTATCCGTTCGCCGGGTTCTCGGGGACGGTGGCCAGCGCGCTGCGTCCCTATCCGCAGCTTTACGGCAACAGCACCGTATCGGTATACGGCTCGCCGCTGGGGTTTTCCAACTACCACTCGCTCCAGGCGGCGGTGAACCGGCAGTTCGCCCGCGGCCTGACGCTGTACGCCAACTACACCTGGTCCAAGACGATGAGCAACACCAAGTCGGCCATGGTGGGCGACAACGGATCGACCGCTCTGGATATCTACAACCTGGCGAACGAGAAGGCGGTGGCGTCGACGGACGTTCCCCACGCCTTCAAGCTGTACTTCAGCTACGAGCTGCCCTTCGGACGGAGCAAGCTGGCGGGCGGGGCGGCGGGCCGGGTGGCGCGATTCCTGATCTCCGGGTGGAGCGCCTCGGGCATCCTGAACTACTTCTCCGGGCAGCCGCTGGGTTTCTCGGCGACCACGCCGCTGGCCAACGCCTGGAACGGAGGCACCAACCGTCCCAATATCGCCCCGGGGGAGATGAAGAACTCGAGTTTCGACAAGTCGAAGTTCGAGTACTCCACCGGCGCCTCGCCCAACAACACCTATCTGAACAAGGCGCTGTTCTCCGACGCGCCCGCCCTGACGCTGGGCACGGCCGCACCCTGGTACACGCAGGTCCGGAAGATGGGGACCATCAACGAGGACCTGGTGCTGGCCAAGAGCGTCACCATCAAGGAGCGGATCCGGTGGCAGATCCGCGCGGAGGCGCTCAATGCGTTGAACCGCTCGACGCTGGGGAATCCCAACACGAGCGTGACCAACGCGCTGTTCGGGCAGATCTCGTCGATCAGCGGCAACCGCGTGATCCAGCTTGTGACGCGGATCGACTTCTGACGGGCGGCGGCGGGAGCGGGAGGACCGCAGGGGTCCGGGGACCCGCCGTCGGGTTCCCTTCAGTATGCTAGTAGTAGAAGTCTCACCACGCTCAAAGAGGGAACTACGGAGAACACTACATGGCATACGTGATTGCGGAACCCTGCATCGGCACCAAGGACACGGCCTGCGTGGATGCATGCCCGGTGGATTGCATTCATCCGAAGAAGGATGAAGCCGGCTACGCGGAGGCCGAGATGCTGTACATCGATCCGCAGGAGTGCATCGACTGCGGCGCCTGCGTGCCGGTCTGTCCGGTGTCGGCGATTTTCGCGCTGGACGATTTGCCCGAGAAATGGGCGCAGTTCGCGCAGAAGAACGCCGAGCACTACGGCCGGTAGGTGGCCGTGCTGGTTTCGGTCTCCCAGATCCTGATGGAAGAGATGCGCGCCCGGCCGGATTTGAGGGCGGGCGGCATCTCGTCGTAGAAGTACTTCGCAATATTCTCGGCCGAAGGGTTCACGGTGTCGAAGGGCGGCACATCGTTGAGGAACTTGTGGTCGAGCCGCTCGAGGAGGGCCCGCATGTGCCGCTTCAGCTCGACGAAATCCACCACCAGGCCGGCGCGGTCCAACTCTTCGGCGGCGACGGTGATGCGCACGCGGTAGTTGTGGCCGTGCAGGTTCTCGCACTTGCCCTTGTACTGGCGAAGCTGGTGGGCGGCGGCGAAAGTCTCTTCCACGGAAACTTCAAACATCAAAGAACCTCTCCACTTCTTCGATCGCGGTCGTAAAGGCGTAGCCGGGCAGGCTGTCGAAGAAGACCTGGCCGTAACGCTGCTTGCAGATCCGGTTGTCGAGCAGAACCAGCACGCCCCGGTCGGTGCGGCTGCGGATCAGCCGGCCGAAGCCCTGCTTGAGGGCGAGCGCCGCCTGCGGGATCTGGTAATCGTAAAACGGGTTGCCCCCCTCCTCCCGGATGGCCCGGATGCGGGCTTCCACGACGGGGTCGCTGGGCACCGCAAACGGCAGCTTATCTATGATAACGCAGCTAAGCTGCTCGCCCGGGACGTCGACGCCCTGCCAGAACGAGGAGGTGGCGAACAGGATGGCGTTGGGAGTCGAGCGGAACTCCTCGAGCAGCGCGCCGCGGGGGCCGGTGCCCTGCAACAGGGTGGGGTACTCGATGGCGAGGGAGACGCGGTCGTGGACCTGGCGCATCTGCTGGTAGCTGGTGAACAGGACGAAGGCCCGGCCGCGGCTGGCCCGCAGCAGGCGGAGAACCTCGCGCGAGGCCGCCTCGGTGAAAGCGGGCTGGCGCGGGTCGGGGAGGTGCTGGGGCACATAGAGCAGCGCCTGCTTCGCGTAGTCGAAATGGCCGGGCACGATGAGGGAGCGGGCTTGCGGGACGCCCAGGCGCGTGCGGGCGTACTCGAAGGTGCTGGCCACGGCGAGGGTGGCCGAGGTCAGCACGACGGAATCGACGCGGTCGAACAGCTTATCGGAGAGGATGGGCGCGATGTCGATGGGCGTGGCTTGCAGGAAGCAGCCGCGGCCGCGGCGCTCGACCCAGTAGACGAACGAGCGGTCGCCGCCGCTCATCCAGGCGCCGAGGGCTCCGTGCAACTCCTGAGTGCGCCGGAAAAGGGGGACCGCTTCCTCGGGGGCGTCCTTGATGAGCTGCAACTGCGTCGCGGTCAACTCCAAGGCGCCGCGGAAGAGGCGGTACTCCTCGTCATGGGCTTCGAGGAAGGCTTCGTGGCCGCGGAAGCCGCTGCGGCCCTCGGTGGCGGGGAACAGGGTGAAGAAGCGTTCGGCGTGCTCTTCGAGGGATTCCAGGGTGCGGTCGAGCTCCTGCGATCCGAATTTCTTCCGGCGGGCGATGGCGGAGATGTCGCGGCGCAGCTCCTGGATCTGGTAGCTGGAGACCGACAGGCCGAAGTACTGGCCGGCGACGTCCTCGACCTCGGCCGCCTCGTCGAAGATGACGGCGGTGTAATCGGGGATGATGCCGGCGAAATCCCCTTCCTTCACCGCCAGGTCGGCGAAGAAGAGATGGTGGTTGACGATGATGATGTCGCTATCGATGGCGCGCTGGTGCATGCGCGTGAGGAAGCAATCCTGGAAGCGCGGGCACTTCTGGCCGGAGCACAGGTCGCGGCGCGCGTCGAGCTTGGCCCAGACGGTGGAGCCTTCGGGCAGGGTCTTGATCTCGGCGCGGTCGCCGGTCTCGGTCGACTCCGCCCACTTGCGGATCACCTGGAAGTCGGCTACCTCTTCCAGGCCGTTGAGGATCGGCTCCCGCTCGGCGTCGCTGAGCTTCTGGAGACAGAGGTAGTTGGCCCGGCCCTTCATGTAGCAGATGCGAAGGGGCCGGTCGAAGTGCTCGGCCAGGAACGGGACGTCCTTGTAGAAAAGCTGTTCCTGAAGGTTCTTGGTGCCGGTAGAGATGACGATGCGCTTGCCGGACAGGATCGCGGGGACGAGGTAGGCGAGCGTTTTGCCGGTGCCCGTGCCGGCCTCCACCAGCAGATGCTTCCGCTCTTCGAGCGCCGAGGCCACCGCTTCCGCCATCTCCAGTTGGCCGGGCCGATG
>CAYOTD010000281.1:0-6868 GCA_964406685.1 uncultured Solibacteraceae bacterium
GAACGAGCCGGCCAGGCCCAGGCTCCCCGCGCGGCGGCCGTTCCATTCCGAACCGTGGGCGTGCGCGGCATCCTCGATCAGCAGCAGGCCGCGGTCGTTGGCCAGCGCCGTCAGCCGGTCCATGTCGGCCAGCGGTCCGCCGAAGTGCACCACGATCAGCGCCTTGGTGCGCGAGGTGATGGCGGCGGCCGCGCGCGCCGGGTCCATGTTGAAACTCTGCGGCTCGATATCGACGAACACCGGCCGGGCGCCCACCCGGTTGACCGCCGAAGCCGTGGAGACGAACGAGATCGCCGGGACGATCACCTCGTCCGAAGGGCCTACCCCCGCCGCTTCCAGCGCCATCTCGAGGGTTACCGTGCCGTTGGCCGCGCTCACCGCGTGGGCGCAGTGCTGGAACTGGGCGAATTCGCGCTCGAACCGCTCGACAATTTCGTGGAAGCCTCCCCATTGCGGGCTATCCAGCACCTCCCGCAGCAATTCGAGCTCGCGCTCGGTCTTCACCGGCCACGTGGGGATTCGCACATCCTTAAGGATAAAAAAGAGTAGGCCTCCTGCGCAGCACCCACGGCTCGGCTATACTGAGTGTTTACCCTCAAGATCGTTGGAGAGCCAGCAGAATGTTTGACCTGTTTCGCAGCCGGGCTAAGGCTGTGCGCTATTTGTTGGGCGCCGTCCTCGTGTTGGTCGCCCTGTCGATGGTAGTAACGCTGATCCCCGGCTTTGGCAGCGGCACCGCTGCCGACGACCCCGTGGTGGCCGTGATCGGCGGCGAGGAACTCACCACCCGCGAGGTGCAGGTCAACATTCAGGCCGCTCTTCGGGGCCGCACCATCCCCCCCGACCTGGTGGCGACCTACGTCCCGCAGTACATCAACCAGATGATCGCCGAGCGCGCCCTCGCCTTCCAGGCCCGCCGGATGGGATTCCAGGTCTCGGAAGCCGACCTGGCGCGCGCCATTCAGTCGGCCTTCCCGCAGATGTTCCAGGACGGTAAGTTCGTCGGCCGCGAAGCCTACCAGATGTTCCTGGCCCAGCAGAACCTGACCATCGCCGAGTTCGAAGCCAACATGCGCAAGCAGATGCTGCTGACGCACCTGCGCAACATCGCGCTGGAGGGCGTGCTGGTCACCCCCGAAGAGGTCGCCGTCGAGTACCGGAAGAAGAAGGAGGCGATCAAAATCGATTTCGTCGCCTTCGCCCCCGACAAGTTCCGCTCCCAGGTCCAGGTCACCCCGCAGGAAATCGCCGAGCACTTCAAGAAGACCGCCGGCGCTTACGAGGTCCCCGAGAAGCGCAGCCTCCAGATTATCGTCGCCGACGAGGCCCGTCTGGCCACGACGCTGAAGGTGACCGACGCCGAGCTGCGTCGCGCCTATGACGACAACCGCGACCGCTACCGGACGCCGGAGCGGGTGCGCGTCCGCCACATCCTGCTGAAGACCACCGGCAAGCCTCCGGAAGAGGTCGGCAAGCTGAAGGCCCGCATCGAGGACCTGCTGAAACAGATCAAGGCCGGCGCCGATTTCGCCGAGCTCGCCAAGAAGAACTCCGAGGATCCCGCTTCCGCCGTCAAGGGCGGGGAGCTGGACTGGGTGATGCGCGGCCAGACCGTGAAGAATTTTGAGGATACCGCTTTCTCGCTGAAGCCCAAGGAGCTGAGCGGCGTCATCTCGACCGAGTACGGCTTCCACATCGTGCAGTTGCTGGAGAAGCAGGAACCGCGCGTGCAGCCGCTGGAGGAAGCCCGGGCCGAACTGGAAAAGGAAGTCCGGCAGCAGGTGGCCAACCAGAGGGCTATCAGCCTGATCGATCAGGCTCACGACCTGCTGGTGAGGACCCCCACCCAGGCGGCCGATATCGCCGCCAAGCTCGGCTTGCAGGCGATCACCGTGGACAAGGTGGCTGCCGGCGACCCGATCCCGGAGATCGGCGTCAACCAGGATTTTCAGGAGTCCATCCGGGAACTCAAGAAAGGGCAGGTTTCCTCGACGGTTCAAGTGGCCCAGGGCAAGATCGCCGTGGCGAGTGTGACCGATCTCGTCCCGCGCCGTCCGGCGGAGCTGTCTGAGGTCGAGTCGCGCGTCCGCGAGCAGTTGGTGAGCTTGAAGGCGCGCGATCTGGCGAAGCAGAAGAGCCAGGCCGCCGGAGAGAAGATGAACAGCGTCGGCGGCGACCTGCGGAAACTGGCGCAGATGACCGGGGGCGACTTCAAGACCGCTCCCGCCTTCGCCCGCCACGAGGCCGCCGAAGGCATCGGCGCCGGCACCTATCTCCTCGAAGCCTTCACCAAGCCGGCCGGCTCGGTGATCGGCCCCCTCCAGGTGGGCGAGAGCTTCTTCATCGTGAAGGTGACCGAGAAGATCGAAGCCGACATGTCCAAGCTGGACGCCGAGCGCGAGACCTTCCTGGTCGAGATCAAGAGGAAGAAGGCCAACGAGCGCCGCGAGTTGTTCGAGGACGGCATCGTCGAGGCGCTGACCCGCGAGGGCAAGATCAAGATCCACGAAGCGTCCATCCGGCGCCTGATGGCCGCCTACCGGCGTGGCTGAGTCCCCCGGCGAGACCCGGCCGCAATGATACAAACCCTGCTGGAATTCCTCCGGACGCTGACCACGCCGGAGAAGCTGATCCACCTTCTGTCGACGGTGCTGACCGGATGGTACGGCTATGCCGCCCTGTGCGGCATCGTCTTTTCGGAAACCGGCCTGCTCGTCGGCTTCTTTCTCCCCGGCGACTCGCTGCTGTTCACCGTGGGCGTGGTGGCGGGCGCCGGGCATCTGAACATCGTTCTCATCAACGTCCTGCTGATGGTCTCCGCCATCGTCGGCAACGGCACCGGTTATTCTCTTGGACGCCGCGCGGGTCCCGCCATCTTCAACCGGCCCGACTCGTTGCTGTTCAAACAGGACCACCTGAGAGCCACCCACGCTTTCTACGAGAAGCACGGCGGCAAGACGATCGTCTACGCGCAGTTCGTTCCCATCATCCGCACCTTCGCGCCCTTCGTCGCCGGCGTCGCCCGGATGCGTTACATCCGCTTCGCCTCGTTCAACGTCTTCGGCGCCATCGGCTGGGTCTTCTCGATGACCATGGCGGGGTACTTCCTGGGCTCGGTTCCCATCGTCCGCCAGCACTTCGAGAAAGTGATCCTGCTGATCATCTTCATCTCGGTAGTGCCGATGATCGTCCACTACTTCAAAGCGAAGCTCTCCGCGCGCCGCGCACAATCGTAGCCGCCATGAACGAAAACCCGTTCGCCAGCCTCGCGGCCGGATACGCGACCGCGCGCCCGCCCGTTCACCCGCTCGTCGTCGGCATGGCGGCGCGCCTGCTCGATTGGAAGGACCGCGTCGATCTCGCCATCGACATCGGTTGCGGCTCGGGGCTGTCGACCCGGCCGCTGGGCCTGCTGGCGCGGCGGCGCGTGGGACTCGAACCCGCCGTATCGATGCTGCGCTGGGCTCCTCAGGTGTGCCCGGAGGCCCGCTTTGTGGCCGGCCGCGCCGAGCAGTTGCCGTTCCGCGACCGCGCGGTGAACCTGCTGACCGCCGCCGGCTCGCTGAACTACGCGGACGTCGAGGCGTTCTTCCCCGAAGCGCTGCGCGTGCTGGCGCCGGGCGGCGCGCTGGTGATCTACGACTTCTCGCAGGGCCGCCGGTTCCGGGACTCGGCCGCGCTGGAAGAGTGGTTCGCCGGGTTCATGCGCCGATACCCCGCGCCCGCGGGCTCCGCGCGGCATCTCGACCCCGATGTGCTGGCTTCGCTCGCCCGCGGCTTCGAGCCCGCCGGCTCGGAGCGCTTCGTGGCCGGACTGACCCTCGACCCGGCTTTCTACGTCAACTACATGATGACGGAGACCAACGTGGCCCACGCCGTCGGGCGGGGAACGCCGGAGGCCGAAATCCGCGCCTGGTGCGAGCGCACCGTCCCGCCGGTGTTCGGCGACGCCGCGCGCGAGGTCCTGTTCGAGGGCTACATCGCCTGCTTCAGAGCGCCGCGGTCTTGAACGCTTCCACCGTCCGGTCGATCTGCTCGAAGGTGTGCGCCGCGCTCAACTGCACGCGGATGCGCGCCTGGTCCTTCGGCACTACCGGGTAGCTGAAGCCGATCACGTAGACGCCCAGCTCGAGCAGTCGCTCCGCCATGCGCACGGCCCGGCGCGCGTCGCCCAGCATCACGGGCACAATGGGATGGGTCCCTTCGCGCACCTCGAAGCCGGCCTCTCGCATCGCCGCGCGGAAGCGGTGGGTATTGGCCTTGAGGCGGGCGCGCAACTCCGCGCCCTCGTCGGATTCCACGATGTCCAGGGCCGCGATGGCGCCCGCCGCCAGGCTGGGGGCCAGCGAGTTCGAGAACAGGTAGGGCCGGGAACTGTTGCGCATCCAGTCGATCAGCGGCTTGCGCCCGGCGGTGAACCCGCCACAGGCCCCGCCCAGGGCTTTGCCCAGCGTGCTGGTGACCACATCCGGCTTGACGCCGAAGTGCTCGCCCGTCCCTCGCCCATGCGCGCCCACAAAGCCCGTGGCGTGGGAATCGTCCACCACCAGCAGCGCGCCATGGGCCGCCGCGATGGGCGCCAGCCTGTCCAGCGGAGCCAGGATGCCGTCCATGCTGAACACGCCGTCGGTGACCACGATCTTCTCGCCCCCCGCGCCGGCCTCTCCCAGGGCGCGCGCGAGATCCGCCGGGTCCGATTCGACGTAAGTGAACCGCCGGCAGCGCGCCAGCCGCACGCCGTCGATAATGCTGGCGTGGTTGAGCCGGGCGCTGATGAGAGCGTCATCGGCGCCCAGCAGGCTTTCGAACAGGCCGCCGTTGGCGTCGAAGCAGGAGGTGTAGAGGATGGCGTCGTCGTACCCGAGGAACGCCGCCAGCCGTTCCTCCAGCCGCTTGTGGATCGACTGCGTCCCGCAGATGAAGCGCACCGACGACAAGCCGTACCCGCGGCGGTCCAGCTCCGCCCGCGCCGCCTCGACCACGCGCGGGTGATTCGCCAGCCCCAGGTAGTTGTTGGCGCAGAAGTTCAGCACCGGCTCCGCGCGTCCTTCGATGCGGATCTCGGTCCCCTGCGCGGAGGTGATGACGCGCTCGGTTTTCAGCAGCCCAGCCGCGGCCCGCTCGGCGAGGCGCTGTTCGAGAGTCTCGTAGATCGCCATGGTTTGCCTCTCAGTTCCACTCCAGAATCACTTTGCCGGCGTCGCCCGACAGCATCGCGTCGAAGGCCTGCCGGTATTCGGTGTAGTGGAAGCGGTGCGTGATGATGGGCGAGATGTCCAGGCCGGATTGCAGCATGACCGTCATCTTGTACCACGTCTCATACATCTCGCGGCCGTAGATGCCCTTGATGGTGAGCATGTTGAAAATCACCGTGTTCCAGTCGATCGACATCGGCGCGGGCGGGATGCCCAGCATGGCGATGCGGCTTCCGTGGCACATGTTGGCCAGCATGTCGCGGAAGGCGGCCTCGTTGCCGGACATCTCCAGGCCGACGTCGAAGCCTTCCTGCATGCCCAGTTCCTTCTGCACGTTGGCGAGCGACTCGGTTCGCACATCCACCGCGCGGGTGACCCCGAAGCGGCGCGCGAGGTCCAGCCGGTAGGGATTGACGTCCGTGATGACGACGTAGCGCGCTCCCGCGTGGCGCACCACCGCCGCCGCCATGATGCCGATGGGGCCGGCCCCGGTGATCAGTACGTCCTCGCCCAGCACGGGGAACGACAGCGCGGTGTGCACGGCGTTGCCGAACGGGTCGAAGATGGCGGCGATGTCCAGCGGGATCGAAGCGTCGTGCCGCCAGACGTTGGTCATCGGCACCGAGATGTATTCGGCGTATGCGCCCGGGCGGTTGACGCCCACTCCGAGGGTGCGCGCGCACAGGTGCCGCCGGCCCGCCAGGCAGTTGCGGCAGCGCCCGCAGACCACGTGGCCCTCGGCGCTGACGACGTCGCCGGGGAAGAAATCGGCCACGTTCGCCCCCGTCTCGACCACCTCTCCCACGAACTCGTGCCCCACCACCATGGGCACGGGAATGGTCTTCGCCGCCCACTCGTCCCACTTCCAGATGTGCAGGTCGGTGCCGCAGATGGCGGCGCGGCGGACCTTGATGAGCACGTCGTTGATGCCGATCTTCGGTTCGGCCACGTCTTCCAGCGACAGGCCAACTTCGGGGCGGGCTTTGACCAGGGCTTTCATTCGGGGAATCCTTTTCTGTCGTCTCTTATGCTGGACTACTCTCCACTATAGTAGAATATGTTTGTCTGCTTTGCAAGACATCTTTGCCAATATAATGGAGGACCAAAGGATGCCGGAACCGGACGAGGTCGAGCGGATAGGGGGCGAGTTGTGCCGCCGGGTGCGCCAACTGCGCGCCGAAAAGGGCTGGTCGCTTGAGGCTCTCGCGCAGGTCTCCGGCGTCAGCCGGTCGATGCTGAGCCAGATCGAGCGGAACCAGGCCAACCCGACGCTCGCCGTGACGCTGCGCATCGCGCGCGCCTTCGAGATCTCGCTCGGCGACCTGGTGGGGGGCGGGGCCACGGCGTCCTCCATTCAAGTCGTGCGTGCGGGCGACAAGGCCTACCACTACCGCTCGGACCAGGACTGCCGCATCCGTACGCTGTCCCCGCTTCACCTGGAAAAGGACGTCGAGTTCTACGAACTGCGCCTGCCGCCCGGCGGGGCGCTGCGCAGCGCCGCGCACTTCCAGGGCACGCGCGAGTTTCTCACCGTGCAGAAAGGCCGCGTGCGCGTGGAATCGGGCGGCGATAGGGACGACCTCGACCCCGGCGACTCCGCCACCTTCCGCGCCGACCTCGATCACGCGATCGTCAACATCGGCCGCGGCGACGCGGTCATGTTCCTGGTGGAC
>CAYOTD010000282.1:0-6860 GCA_964406685.1 uncultured Solibacteraceae bacterium
GCCGCCGAAGCTGGCCGCTGCGATCGTGGCCGTCACCTCGGCGCCAAACTCGCCCACGAACAGGAAGCCACCTCGAACGGAAACGAAATCCACCGGATTGGGGTTATCAAGATCGGTCGGTGCGCCATTCCCGGAGTAGTAGTCTGGGTGGTGTACCGTCATGACGTCCGTCACCAGCGGCGACACAGCCTCCGGAACCCACCAGGCATCCTGGAACGTTACCAGAGCGGCTCCGTCCGGGCCGCCGAAGAGGGCCGCTTGCAGTTTCTCGTCGGAAATCCGCGCTCGCAGCACACCCTTGATAGCAGAACCGGGAATCAACGGAGTCCCGTAGGCATGGCTCAGCCGGATGCCAACCTCGTGAACGCTTTCGGCTCCTAGGCCGGTGATAAGCCTTCCGGCGACTCGGCCCTTCAGCAGGATCACGCTCTTCCCCCTGCTCACCCAGTGCTGTTCCCATCGCCGGTACGCCAGCCGGTATACGCCGTCGCCCGGTCGCGATCCCGTCGCCGGAGACCAGTCGGGCTCTTCCTGGTCCATGAACTTGCCGAGATACAGGCCGGGGTTGGCGCGGCTCAGTTGACCCGTTTTCACGAAAAGGCGACCGGTCATTACTCGTCCCTCTTCCTCAGCAGGGCTTGCGCCATGCGCTTGTGCCAGAAGGCCGCCAGCATCGCCATCTCCGACAGAAGCCGGTACTCCGGCGCCCCCAGCTTGGGATCGGCCGCCTTCTCAAGCAGCGACTCGCCTTTGCCCAGGAACCCGGACTCTCGAAGTTGCGTCTCCAGGTGCGCATATGCCCTGCCGTGTTCGTCGCCCTTGGCCTTCAGAAAGGCTACTGTTTGTGCCAATCCCGCTGTGCGCAGCAGAATCGGCAAACCCTCGCACAGGGAGCGATAGGCAGTCTCCCTTTCGTGTTTCGGGACGGTCGCCTGTTCTTCGCTGGCAACCAATTCCCGCGCTCTTCCCGCGATCTTCCGTTCGAGTGTCATCGCGAGCCTCCAATCGGCACAAGCCGCACGATCCCTTGTCCCGTCGTCGCCTTTCCGCCCATTTGCAGGCACTGCTCCTTGAGAATCGATTCGAGAGTCCTCTCCGGGTCGAATGCGGAACCGTTGCGCCGCTCGGTTCGCAGCACCGAAACAAGTACGCTTTCGGCCGGCAGCGATTCCTGGTACCAGAGTCCGCCCGTCTCTACCGTGCCTGTCTTCTGGTCGATCCGCACGTGGGCGTTCACCTCCGTTCCGAACTGGGCGAGGTGGTGGAAGCTCTTGTCGTCCACGATCGCGAACCGCTTGCTAAACTCCAACCGCCAGTCCCGATCACTCGGGAACAGCCGCATCCCGATCCACTCGGCCCAGTCCGCCGCCTCAATGGGAGCATGGAAGTCGAGTTCCTCCAGAATCAGCCGCTTCTGCCGATCCACTTCGACCAGAGGATCTCCACTCGCTACGCGTGCTTCACCCTCTCGAACTTCCGGGATCGCCGGCATGCCGGCATCCATTCCGGCGGCTTCCGCATCGCCTTTCACCCGCCGCAGAACATAGGGCGACGTCGTCCACACAAAACTCGCGCCGAGACACCGGACCGGCAGCAGCATCAGCCGGGCGTCCGATATCTGAACCATCCCGGCGGCCTCCGGCTTGCCGAATAGATCCTCGTGCTCACGATACAACTCCTTCAGACACCCTTTGATCGACGAGCCGGGAATCAGCGGGAGCCCGGTCGCGCGCTCGCGCGCAATGGGCAGGTCGATTACACCTACGCCCTGCCCAGTGCCAACGTGAAGCGACGTCAGCGCTTGAACGAACATCATTCGGATAGCCATTCCCAACCTCCACACACGACAAGTCCAAAACCATCGCGCCGGTCCTGCTGGTCGTCACAGACGGACCGCAGCCAGAGACCTCGCGCGTCCAACTCGGCATCGGCTTCGAAGAAGTAGACGCTGCCTGCTGGGCAGAGAAACCGGGTGGCCTTCTGCCCCTTGGAGCCGCGCTTGGTCAAGTCCCAACCGGAATGCGCCACCGCGCGCGGAACCGCCGCCGCAACCAGCCGCAGTGTCGCTTCCGGAAGTCCCGGAGGACTGCCCCGGTTCTGTTCGTCCAGCCACGCCGGTTTCCACCCGTGGCCGAAAACGCCCGGCGTGATGAGTTGCAGCCGCAGGCGCCGGGTTGAGGCCAGCGCATCCGGCGCTTCCGGCCAGGCAACATCGCACTGGGACCAGTAGGCCAGTCGTCTCTCTCCGCCGAGCGGAGCAAGTGCTTCCAGCGGCGCCCATTCGCCGCCGCCCGTCCGGATCTGCGAGCATATGGCGGCCGAGCCTTCCCACCACCGCATCTCGGGCCACGCCGGCTCCAAGCCCTCCGTGGAGAAGAGCATACCCTCTTTCGCGGCGAAGGTCTTCGGGTCGATCTCGAGATGGGTCCTGCGTTGCCTCGCCAGGTTCCCGGGTCCAAGTTGACCTGCGTCTCT
Source organism: uncultured Solibacteraceae bacterium (assembly GCA_964406685.1). Classification (GTDB taxonomy): domain Bacteria; phylum Acidobacteriota; class Terriglobia; order Bryobacterales; family Bryobacteraceae; genus JACQZT01. The sequence continues at coordinate 2,476 of CAYOTD010000282.1, forward strand.
CACCTCGATAGCGGAATCCGTTAGCCATGAAAGTGTCTGTGAAGTTCTCCAGAATCGCGGTCCTTTGAGAGGCTTCTCTTCTCGGGCGCCCCCGAGAGGCGCCAAACCCGCAGGAAGGTTCGTGCCCTCTCCATCTTCCTCGTCGATTCGAATCGGCCGTAAGGCACAGACCTCCACTCCGCCCTTTCCTGCGAAGAGAACGGCGTCCGCCGGCGCGGGAAATGCAAGCTCCCAGCCGCCATTCGTGCGAAGCCCCAGCGCCGGGCCGACGTGCTCGATCTGCTTCAGCCTTTCTACCGTCGCCGCGTCAAAACCGCTGAGCCGGCCCAGGCGGGTGCGGATCGCTCCGATGATCGGGGCGGGCAAAGGCCAGTCCATGCTGCGGATGGGCAAACCCGCCTCCGCCGGCGTGCCATCACGAAAGATCACCGGGTCTCTTGGTTCAATGATGATTGTTGCCGCCATCGCCTTTCGCCTCTTCCTTTGCCCGCCCGAACCAACGCGCCACCATCAATAGCCGGTACAGTCGTTCAACAGCCGGCCGGTCCCGGGCTTCGCTGTCGACCAATCCCACGAGATGGTCTTCACACTCCTTCTTTCTTGCCGCGCTAAGGACCAGCTTGGGAACGACGGAATCAAGGTTCTCCCACCCCTTCAACCGTTCCGCGATGTCTCGCATCTCGTGCCCGAAACCCTGGGGAACTCCCGACTCCAGACTCCCGATCCGGTCGAGGATGCGGAGCATATCGTCCCACTTGCCGTGGACCGTTATGGGCGGGCCGCTGCGCGGGTGCGCCGAAATGCACAGAGCATCGCGCCCTCCCTCCGACTTTGCAGTGTGCTCCGCCGCCGCCGCCCAGGCGCGAACCTCGCTGAGCTGTTCAAGGCCGTGGGCAATCACAAGACCCGCGCTGAAGGTCACGTCGTACGCCTTCAACCGAGTCCGGAACAGCTCTCTCACGGCGTTGGCGCAGCCAACTGCCGTGTCCAGCGGCAGAAGCGCCAGGACATCGTCTCCGCCGCAGTAGATCGGGCATCCATCGTACTCCTCATCGATCACTCGCCGGGCTTGTCCGGCAAAGCCGGAAAGCGCTTGCGACAGGCGCCGATGCGCGTCTTCCATGCCGATTCTCGAGATCGCCCGCCCCATCCTGTCTCCGTCGCCCAGGAACAGAGCGTAGTATGGTGGTTTCGGCTTCCCCAGCGCTGCGCGGATCTTCGTCAGTTCCTCGTTGGCGGCCTCCTCTTTCTCGAAGATCTGCCTCGATTCATGCTCATACAGAAGCGAGTAGGTCTCCGGGGGAAGTCCGTGATCGCGAAGGAACCTCAGGTAGTCCTGGAACGCCGTCTGCCGCTTCGCGGAACTGATCCTCACGCCTTTGACAAACGGCACCGCCGCCACGTCCACCGTGGATTCGAATCGGCTGCTACCGCCGCCGAAACGCTTCACGATACCGATGGCGTCCAGGTACTCGTTGTCCTTCAGGTTGCTTTCATAAAGGCGCTTGGACCGCTTCTGGATGACATGCTCGCGCGCCCCGTCGAGCGACGATTTCCACTTGCCCTCGCTGCCCTTGTAGAAATCGAAGTTCCTCAGCGTCTTTCGGGCTGCCAGCAATTCCTCAACGCGGGCGCGCGCACCCGGATAGTCGTTCTTCAGAGGCGTCCATGCGGCGTAGAACTCGATCAGGTCATCCAACTGGCCCCAGTACGTCTCTTCGTCAACGGCTAGGCCGCGCAACTTCATCTCCGTGAGGTTTGCCTTGCATCTGAGGCGGGATCGCGCAGCCTGTCGGCCTCGATCTACTGCGGCGCTTATGTCGTCGGATTCAATGCGAACCAACAGCTTGTTCGCGACGGTGAAATCGCTGTCGTCCGCAAGATCCCGGTCCGGCTCTTCCGGCGCCGGAAAGACCAGGGTGCCTCCTTGCCGCTGGAGCTCTCTCGCCGTTGCCTTGCTCACCTCGGAGAGAAGGTGGGAGCCATACCACAAGTCCCGGCAGCGGCGCGCCGCGGCGATGAAGTCCTGCACAGGTCCGATCGCGATTGCGGTCAGGTATGTCATAGCCGATACCTTTGTCCACCCCACTGCTTCTGAGCCCAAGCCACTAGCTGATCGATCGCGTCTCCACCCGGTGCCACTGCCGGCCTGTCGCTCTCATGCTTCTGTCGCAGGACCAGTCGAGCGTTGCCCGGCAGTGCCGGCAACTGGCCGGCGAGAGACTTCGTGTTGAGCGCCAGAAGCATGGGAACGGCCTCGGTGGCCGAGATGCCCCAGGGTTTCACGATAACCGGGCTTGCCAGCCGGAGATCGAGGTTCTCACCGTCTTTCCGCTGAATCGCGTTGAGCGTGCAGTCCTGCGGATCGTCCTGCGACTTGAAATGGAAGATGATCGGCAGCCCGAGCGCGGCCCGTGGGAAAGGACCATCAGGCGGTGGATTCCCGGAGCGGTCCCTGGCCATCCGCCGCACAACATTCGCTTCCGGCCAGCAACTTGGACCGCGCGTGTACTCTCGTTCCTGCCGGAACTGCTGAAGGAGCGCCACTGCGTCCAGCCAGCTCTGATGCCAGGTGCTCTTCTGCGAACCCAGTACCAGTTCGCCTCCCCGCAAGATCGGCCAGTCTCGCGGGTTGCCGTCGCCGAGGAACGACTCCGATTTCCAGGTGTGTGCGTACGTCTTGCAGTACAGCGAGCCACACCCGCGCCGGGTTCGGCCCCCGATACCGCCGAAGGCGAACCAGGCCCACAACGCGCTGTCCACGTCTGTGACATAGTCCTTTGGCGTGCGGATTTCAAGCCGAAAGCCGCCTCCTCGGCAGAGTCGTCCGATCTTCTTTCGGTCTTCCTGAGCCGGAAACAGCACATAGCCTGGCTCCTGGTTCCTCCATTTTCCGGTTGCACCTGGCTCGGCTGCGGAGAACTCCTCCGGCCTTCTGAAACCCAGAATCCGTAGCTTGACGGGAGAAGCGTGGTCCGTCGCGCCCCAGATTCGGCTCTCCGCTTTGCGCAACTCTGCCGGGTCCGAGTATTCCCCACCTCGGGTTGCTCTCCACCAGAACCGCAACTGCCCCCGAATCGAAGGGACCCGGAACGGGTCAAATAGATCATTCCTCCCCGTCACGGCTCCCCCACCGTACAGGAACGTCTTCATTTCGACGTCGAGTTCGAGAAGCGAATCCGTGCTCTCGGGCATCGCAGGCGGGTCCCGGAATTCTTCCGGCATCTTCCTGATCTGCATCTCAAACCTCCCTGCCTTCCTCACGTTGAACGACGGCACAGGGCCCCCTATCAGCCTTCAACCGTCGCCGCTCTCCGTCTCCACCCGATACCTCCCCAGCCCCATGCTCGTCCCGTTGCCGATGTGGACCCATTCGCCTAGCCGGTACCAGCGCGCCACCTCCGTTAGCTCCCCTCGTACCGTCAGGCGACCCAGCACGCCGTCCATCTCTACCCGCCGCTGCTGCCGGCCGCTGGTGCGGCCCCATTCGAACAGCTTCCATTCGGCGGCTTCGGTCACCGTTCCATCGGCCGCGGCCAGCAGCGGCGCCATCCAGGAGGTCTCCGTCACTCCGTCGCCGTACAGCGCTCGCAGTAGCTGGACCCGGCGCAAGAGCGATTGTGTGATCTCCGCGAAGCTTGGTTCGTGGTTGTAGCGCCCCAGCGTCCGCATCCGCAGGGGAGTCACAAACTCCAGGTGCAGGCGCCGCACCGCGCCTCCGGTCCCGTTCGGCCAGGCCCATGCAGGCGGACTACTTACGATGCGCCGCAGGCCGCCGTCGTAGACCAGCGCTCCGGTGGCGGCCGAAAGAGTCTTGCGAACGCGAAACCGCCCGCCAAAGCGGCCGTCCCGGCCCATGGCTTCAAACACGACTAAGAAGTGAGGTAAGTAATCGGGTCCCGGCCCGAGCAAGGTGAGATGTAAGGGAATGGCGGCTCCGGGCGCCGGCTCGCGCGCCGCGCCCAACTCCGGAGCCAGAACGAAGGGATGCGGAGCGTAGGGGTACTTCCGCAGCACCTGGAATCGTGCCGCGTCCACCGGCGTCTCGAACACCAGCGAATACGGGCATTCGCGAAGCTGCGGGCAGCCGGCGCACTCCGGTGCCCGCGTTTCGCAGGTCAGATCCCGAAAGTACTTCCCGAAGCCGCCACGGAACAGCGCTCCCTGATACTCCGGCGCCCGGAACGGTCCCAGAGTCTCCAGTTCCACGCGAAGCGGGCAGATCCGGAAGGGAGCGGATTCTTCCACTGGCTTGACGCCCTCGAAGAGTAACAGTGAAGTCTAGCACACTCACCGTTACTTACAATCCGGAAAATGTGAGTACTTCGGGTCACTCTTGTCCAAGACAAGTCCGGCGCTGAGATAGCCAAGAGAAAAGCCCTCCT
>CAYOTD010000283.1:0-6853 GCA_964406685.1 uncultured Solibacteraceae bacterium
GATGACGGCGCGCCGGGCGGACGGCGGCTGAACTACGACGCCTTCTCCCTGCCCCAGACCGGGCGGCAGGGCAGCCTGGGCCGCAACGCCATCCGCGGTTTCGGATTCTCGCAGATCGATCTGTCCGTGTCGCGCCGCTTCCGGCTGCGCGAGCGGGCGGAGTTTCAACTCAGGATTGACGCCTTCAACGCCCTGAACACTCCCAATTTCGGCGACCCGTCCTCGTATTGGTCGCCCGGGCCGCTGTTCGGGCGCTCGACGCGCATGCTGGACCAGGCGCTCGGGACCGGCCGCCCCTGGGGCGGGCTGATTCCGTCGCTGCAAATCGGAGGACCGCGATGCCTGCAAATGGGCGTGCGTTTCGCATTCTGAACCGGATGACCGCGCTGGCGGTGAGCGCCGCGCTCGCCGTGGCATTCCCGGCCGAGCCGCCACCCGCGGTGGAGATGTCCACCTACCTGGGCGGGAGCAAGACCGAGACTCCCTACGCTCTCGCGCTGTCCGCCGCCGGAGAGGTCCTCATCGCCGGCTCCGCGCCGCCCAAAGTCATCGGGACGCCGGTGTTCCCGGTTCCGGCGCAGATGGAGAGCCTGCTGGTGGGCGGGTCGCTCACCCTTTTTTCCCAGGCGACCCTCACGGTCTCGACCCCGGTTGTGCTCGGTTCCGGCCTGACGGACGCGATCCGGGGACTGGCGGTGGACCGCTCGGGCAACATCTTCGTGACGGGAACGACCTCGGTGTTGGATCTGGCCGTGAGCAGTGCGGCGCAACCCCAGTACGGCGGCGGGCAGTCGGACGCCTTTGTCGCCAGGCTCACCGCCGACGGGCAGAGCGTCGTCTGGTTGACTTACCTGGGCGGAGCGAGTGCCGATCAGGCCTGGGGTGTCGACGTCGACGCGGCGGGGAACGCCTATGTCACTGGCTTCACCAGTTCGATCGACTTCCCCGGCATGAACGCGAGCGAGCCGCCGGCCATCCGTTCGCAGAAGGCGTTTCTGGCCAAGTACTCCGCCACCGGCGAGTTGCTGCTGTCGTCCGTTTTCGGCGGCTCGCTGTTCGACAATCCCACCGGAATCAAGCTGGACGCGGACGGAAATGTCTACGTCTACGGCGCCACGGCGTCGCCGGATTTCCCTCTCCGCAACGGGCTCCCGAATACCTGCCAATCGGCCGCCTGCGCCTTTGTTACTAAGTTCGCCCCCGACGGGCGCACCATGATTTACTCGACGACTTATGGCAGCTATGGCGCCACGACCCCCCAGACAGCCGCCATCGACGCAACGGGCGCGCTCTACCTCGCGGGAGACACCAGCGCCCCGACGCTGTGGACCCGCTCGGCGCTGCAACCGGCATACAACGGCTACGGCGACGGCTTCCTGCTGAAGCTGTCGCCCGGAGGCGAGACGCTGGTCTTTGCGACTTACTTCGGCGGCTCCGGCGCCGACGCCATCACCGGGCTGGCCGTGGACGGCGCCGGCAACATCCATATCGCCGGCTATACTTCGTCCTCCGACTTCCCGAACGCCGGAGAGACGCGCGGCGGGAACGACGCGTTCTACGTGACCCTGTCCCCCGGCGCCACGTCGATCGCGCGCGCGCTGGTATTCGGCGGCGCGGGCGACGACGCGGCCCAAGGCGTCGTAATCGACCGCGACGGAGGCCTGTGGATCTCCGGCTACACCAAGTCCGAGGACTTCCCGCTGCGCAACGCCCCCCAGCCGGCCTACGGCGGCGCCGGCGACCTGTTCCTGGTGCGAGTCAGCGCAACGGTGTATTGACCTGTCTATCGCTTTACGGTTCACGCTGGTCTAAAGGAGACCCTGTGAACCGATCCGAATTCCTGAAGACGCTGCCGGGCGCGATCGCCCTGGCGGCTCCCGTTCCCAACGGCGGCTACAGAGGCCAGCGTCGCGTCACCACGTCGAACTACGACCTGCCCGCGAAGGCCGAGGCTATCTTCCCCCTGCTGTGCCCGGTCCGCGAGTACGAGTGGATCGACGGATGGACATGCAACCTCGTCCACAGTAGATCCGGAGCGGCCGAGGAGGACTGCGTCTTCACCACCAGTTACCTCGGCACGCCCATGGTCTGGACCTGCTGCCTGTACGACCCGCCCCGGCGGATTCAATACGTAGCTGTGGCGCCCGGCTTGGTAGTGCTGCACCTGGACATCCGGCTCCATCCGGCCGGTTCCGTGACGCGGATGGAGTGGAAGCGAACCTTCACCAGCCTGAGTCCCCAAGGCGAGCCGGGCCTGGAATCGTGGACGAGGGAGAAGGAACAGCGACTGGGCCAACAACTGCGGTATTTCATCGAAACCGGCAAGATGCTGCGGCATCCGGCGGGCGAGCACTGAGCCGGCATGGCCTGTCCTGATTCTGTGGCAACGCTTCACTGGCTTCCTTCGTCAGCCCGGCAGGAAGGCGGTGCGGATGCTCAGATTGGTGTTGCTGTTCATCGCGGTTGGGGCAAGTCTGGCACCGGCGGCGGATCCCATCCGGCAGGTCCGGCTCCAACGTAAGCTGGCTCCACCCCACATCCTGCCCAACTTCGACAACCGTTATCTGGTCGCTTTTGAATCGGGTGGAATCGCCGTCTATGGGCCGGACGGCCGCCTGGCTTGCCGTATCCGGGACCACACGACCATTCCCGGCTCCTGCCGCTTCGCGGACTGCCGCCACTGGCCGCCCGGCAGCAAGAACGGCTGGACGTTGCGGCCGGCCGGAGGCTCGCTCCACCGTCCTGGCGGCCAGGTGTTCATTATTTGAATTCACAGTCGGCCCCGCGGTTCGCCTTCCTCGCACTTAAGCGGCAATGTCAGTACATTCTGGTCCGACACCCCCGCTGGGGTCTTGCCGGGGCCCCCGCTCATGTTCGTATATAGAACAAAGCGATGAAAAGGGAACTGTTGTCAAGACGCGGTCTGCTGACGGCGGCGGCCGGGGTGAGCGCGGCGGCTGGCGGTCAACCCGCGAAACAAGCAGCCACTGCCAAGAGCGCGGCACCCGGCGCCGGTGGGCGGAGGAACCTCGGAACTCTGGACCGCGCCACGTTCCTGAGCCCCGGGGCGGAGAACCGGGGCGTGCCGCTGTTCTTCCTCAACGACAAGCTCGACGGGGCCGAGGCCGTCCGGCAGATCCGGGAGATGCGCTACGCGGGCTGGGGAAGGGTTCTTCCCCGGCGGTACAGCGGCCTTCTGGACGCCACTTATGGAAAGCGCTGGAACCAGGTGCTTCACGAGATCATTGCGGCCTCCAAGAAGATCGGTTTCACGGTGTTCCTCCAGGAGGCCGACAAGAACGGCTGGTACACCGCCGCGCCGACGCAGCTTCCCGGGATGAAGGACGAGTACCGCAACAAGTGTCTGGTCAGACGGCCGGCGGGCGCGCAGCCCGAGGAGCACGAGGTCCTGGTCACGCGGGCCGGCGGGCATGCCTATTACCAGCGAAGCGCCTACCCGAAGGCCGGCTGGGAGAACTCGTTCTGCTGGCTGGACCTGCTGGACGAGGACGTGGTCCGCAACTACCTGACCGCGCTGTTCACCTTCCTCGACCGGGAGTTCGGCGCGGAGTTCGGCCAGACCATCGAGGCGCTGTGGGTGGCCGAACCGCACATCACGATGGGTGAACCAAAGGACGTTCCCTTCGTGCCATGGACCACCCGGCTGCCCGAGGTGTTTCGGAAGCAGTGGGGCTACTCCCTGCTCGACAATGTCGGCAAGCTCTTCGAGCAACAAGGCGATTACCAGACGGTGCGCTATCACTTCTGGCGAACCCTTGGAGACCGGCTGGCGGAATGTTACTCGAAAGTTACGGCGGAGTATTGCCGGCGGTACAAACTCAAGTTCACGGGCCACCTGATGGGGGAGGACACGTTCTCCGCCCAACTCCAGTATTCCGTCAACGTGATGCCTCTGATGGAATACATGGACATCCCCGGGATCGACCATCTGACGCTGGACCTGTACTGGCCGACCGGCGACCCCTTCATTTTCACGCCCAAACAGGTGAGCAGCGTCGCCAACCAGCTTGGGAAACGCGAGGTGCTCTCCGAGATGTACGGAACGGCCGACCTGGGTTGTTCGTTCGAAGACCAGAAGCGGGTGTTCGAGTGGCTGGCCGCTCTCGGAATCAACTACAGGAACTATCATGGCTCGTTCTATTCGCTAAGAGGCCACAGAAAGCGTAACTATCCTCCGAACCTGAACTTACAGCAGCCGTACTGGCCGGAGAGCCGTCTTATCTCCGACTACTGCGCGCGCCTGTCCTACGCACTGCAACAGGGGCGGTTCGCGGCGGATGTGTTAGTGATCAACTCCATCGAGTCGGGCTACCTGGAAGGCCACCCGCGGCGCAGGGAGTTCGGTCCGCTGGATCGGGACCTGCTCAACCTCAGCCAGAACCTGCTCAAGCTCCACAGAGGCTTCGACTATGGCGACGAAACGCTGATCGCGAAACACGGCAAGGTCGCCGGCGGCCGGTTCCACGTCGGCGAGATGGCATACCGGGTGGTCGTGCTGCCTCGCATTCTGACCTTGAGGGACTCCACCTTCGCGCTCTTGAGCAAGTTCCTGGACGCCGGCGGGACGATCGTGTCGGTGGGCGAGCTTCCCACGCGGATCGACGGCAAGACCGATGGCAGGATTGACTCGCTCAACAAGCGAGTGGTCCGCGCGCGCAACGAGCCGGACTCCCTCCGGGAGACGCTGGACCGGTTGACGCCCCCCCGCTTCCGGATTCGCTACCTCGATAGCGCTTCGACGGGCCCGATCTGGGCGCACGAGCGGCTGCTGGACAACGGGAGGCTCCTGTTCCTGGTCAACACCAGCGCCGAGGCCGGAGTAAGCGCGAAGCTGTCGGCAACCGGCGGAAGATTCGAGAAGTGGAACCTGGAGGATGGGCGGGTCGAAGGCGTGCCGCAGCAGAGGGAAGGCGAGCACATGACGACCAACATCGAACTGGCTCCCTGCGGTTCGTGCCTGCTGCGCGTCGATCCGAAGGCCTCTCCGGCCGGCGTTCCGGCCGTGCGGCGGAAGGCCGTCTCCGAGATCCCGCTGGAGCGGTTCCAGGTGGAGCGGCACGAACCCAACGCGTTCACTCTCGATTTCTGCCGCTTCCGCCGGGACACGGACCCCTGGAGCGAGATCCTTCCCGTCCAGGGGGTCCAGCAGATCCTGGGCGACGCGATGTACTCGGGTCCGGTGACGCTGCGGTTTGAGTTTCCCTCCGAGATCGCGCCCCGGCAATGCTCCGTGGTTGTCGAAGAGGCGGACAAGTACTCGATCCGCGTCAATGAGAACTGCGTGAAGCGCGCCCCGGGCGGGTTCTATCGCGACCGGTGCTTCCTGCCCGTGGAGATCACCGAGCATGTCCGGCCCGGAGTCAACCACATCGACATTGCGCGTCCGTTCGAGGCGCCCGACCGGCGGTTCGTCGACGACGACGAGAAGCTGCACCGCTACTACGGAACCGAGCTCGAGCAGGTCTACCTGACCGGCGAGTTCGCCGTTCGCGGAGAGCGAATCGGAAGCGACTACTTCGAGACCGAACGCCACCGGTACAAGCCGGGATTCGTGATGACCGCCGAGCCGGGGGTCAGCTCCGGCGATCTGCTGGCGGATGGGTATCCGTTCTTCAACGGGACGATCTCGCTGGTGTCCCACGTAGAGATTCCGGAGGTGCGGAAGGGCCGGCGGTACTCGCTGAAGCTTGGGCGGCTGGGAGCTACCCTGGCGGTGATCCGGGTGAACCGGCAGGATGCGGGCAAGATCGCCTGGCAGCCCTACTCGGTGGACATCACGGACGTGGTTTGGAGGGGAGAGAACCGGATCGAGATCCGCCTCACGAACTCGCTGCGGAACCTCCTCGGAGGGTTGCACTTCGTTCCGCTCAAGGACGTGAAGGGACAGTGGTCGCTGAAGGCGGAGCCTCGCCTGGTGAACGGCGCGCGGTGGTACGAGAACCGCGGGAAGAACAAGACCTGGAGCGACGATTACTTCCTCCGGCCGCTGGGGGCGTTTGAGGCACGGATCGTCTGCGAGGAATAAGCCGGCTCGACAGCCGGCTTGCCGGCCGGGGTGACGATCCGGTGGCGGCCGTCGCGCTGCGGCTGGTCGAGATGAGCGCCTGCACGGGAGGACGGGCGCGGATCAGCGCCCCGTCGTGATAAACAGATCGCCCTGCGAGCGCTCGCCGTCCACCTCAACCGCGATGGCGACATCTCCGGATGTGGAAAGGCCCGGCACTTTCACGTTGACCTGGTAGACGCCGTTGAAGATCGCGCCCGCGTAAGAGACCTCCTCGGCCCGTGTGTCGCCGAAGTAGACCCTCGCCGCCGAGGCGAGGCCGGCGGGCGAGGAAACGACCTCCCCCGGCGTCAGCGGCGGCTGCGTGGGGCCGAAGCCGGTGCCGTACAGCACGATCGTCTCGCCGGGTACCGCGGGAGCGGAGTCGAGGCCCGCAATCAGACCCGGCTTGCCCACCAGCCGTCCGTCGGCGTGAAAGGCGACGGCATAGCGGCCGTTCTCGGCCGAAAGCGTGAACAGGCCCGGCGACACGCGGCGCTTCTCCGCCACGAAGAAGTTGCTGGTCCCCCGGGGAGAGACCACGCGGACCGTAACCGGCCCGGTGGCGGAGTCCTCCGGCGCCAGAACGTTCACCTGACGGGGATCGACGAAGGCCACGTAGGCCGGCTTGCCGTTGATGGTGACCGAGGTGCCGTCCAACTGGGTCGGCAAGCGGCCATTGACGATATCCGAGCCCTGCCAGGACCGGCTGGTCGTGGCGAGACCGGTCCCCGCAATCACCACCCAACTCCCCGAAGAGATACCGTCGGTGAAACTGGCGCCGTTCAC
>CAYOTD010000284.1:0-4854 GCA_964406685.1 uncultured Solibacteraceae bacterium
CGCTCGGCTCGTCGGGCAGTCAGACGGCGGAGAATGCCGTGTGGCGCACCAGTTGGCGCACAAACTCGTATCGTTCCAATGTGGCGGCAACGGATATCGGTACGCCGTTCTGCGGTTCCGCGATGCCTCCGGGCGCGTCCATTCGCACAACCTTCCCCTTGCAGTGCAGCCGCACATCGACGCCGGGGCTGGTGTGCAGGGTAATGCGGTACTCGATGGGTTCGCCGATTTCCATCCGGGAGTGTGCCGTGAACAGCACTCCACCAGAGCTCAGGTTGCGAGTCTCCCCTGGCCGAGAAATCCGGTGAGTGCCGGTTCGCACGATCTCCAGCGGCAGCTTTAGCTCGTAGCGGCGGTACTTTCGCTGTTCTTGCACAGGCGTCTCACTCATGGCGGGAGGTACTTAATACTCTAAGGTCTTCCGTTGGGACAGGTCAAGCCAACTGCCGCCAGCGAAGCGATCTATAGTCCTGGTACCGGGAACACGTACGAAACAGAGCGGATTGCCGGGTGCTAGACTGAAGAAGACACAAGCCTTGCGGAAAACCCTTCGTCTCGCCACAGGTATAGGTCTGGTTGTGCTCGGCATACTGGGCTTGATCCTGCCCATCATGCCGGGATGGGTCTTTCTGATTCCCGGGCTCATCATCCTGGGCGAGTTCTTCCCGCCGGTGAAGCGCGTTCTGGAATGGGCGAAGCGGAAATCGGTGGAGATGAAAGGGCGGTGGGAATAGCCGGGCACGGGTCGGATTCGGCTATCATTTCACTTGGAAAACGAATCGCCCGCCGAGACCCTGCCACCGGTAACCGGAGCTGTCCGGTCCGGCTCCACCCGCCGCGCCGCCTTCCTGTTCGGTGCCACGGTCTTCCTGAGCGCGTTTCTGCTGTTCCAGGTGCAGCCCCTGATCGCGCGTCTGATCCTGCCGTGGTTTGGCGGTTCGGCGGCGGTCTGGGCCGCCTGCATGTTGTTCTTTCAGGTGGCGCTGCTGCTGGGCTACCTTTACGCTCACTGGATCGCCGGCCGTCTCAGCGCCTCCCGGCAGATCGCGGTGCATGGCGGATTGCTGGCGGTGAGTTTGCTGACGCTGCCGATCGCTCCGGACCCGGCGTGGAAGCCCGCCGGCGGGGCCGATCCTACACTGGGAATCCTGGCGCTGTTGGGCGTCACCGTCGGGTTGCCCTACTTCCTGCTTTCGACCACCGGCCCACTGATTCAATGCTGGTACACGCGAGTGACGGGTGGCCGGCTGCCCTACCGGTTGTTCGCGCTCTCCAACTTCGCCTCGCTGCTGGCGCTGCTGAGCTATCCTCCGCTGGTGGAACCGCACCTGACGACGCGCAATCAGGCCCGGGTCTGGTCGATCGGCTACGCGGTGTTCGCTGCGCTGGCGCTGGCCAGCGGACTGCGCGGCCGGAGTGCGCCGGGGGAGGCGGCGGCCAACAACGAAGCTGAGACTCCGGCGGAGCCCGCGCCTTCCCTCGGCGTGCACTTGATCTGGATTGCGCTGCCCGCCTGCGCGTCGGCGATGCTGCTGGCCGTCACCAACCACTTGACCCAGGACGTGGCGGCGATCCCCTTCCTCTGGATCCTGCCGTTGGCGCTCTATCTGCTGAGCTTCGTCCTGTGCTTTGACGCCGCCGGCTGGTACCGGCGCTGGCCCACCCTCATCGCCCTGGCGCTGGCGCTCGCCGGGATGTGCTACCGGCTGTGGAGCGACGAGCATCTGTCGGATCTGAAAGCGACCCTCGCGCTGTTCACCGTAGGGTTCTTCGTCTGCTGCATGTTCTGCCACGGGGAACTGGCGCGCCGCAAACCGCATCCGCGCTACCTGACGTCGTTCTACCTGATGATGTCCGTGGGAGGAGCCCTGGGCGGCGTCTTCGTCGGCCTGGTGGCGCCCTACCTGTTCGCGGGCAGCTTCGAATTGCCGGTGTCGATCGCCTTCTGCATGCTGCTGGCGCTTCACGTGCTGCTCCACGACGAACAGAGTCCGTTCCGGAAGGGAAGGCTGATCTGGGCCTGGTGCCTGCTGGCGGCCTACGCGGCCGGCTGCGGCGGCCTGCTAGTCAACGTGACGCGTGAGTGGACCTCGGGCGCGCGCATGATCGTGCGCAACTTCTACGGCGGCCTGCGGGTGAGCGACGAGGACCGGGAGGAAGACGGCCACGGCTGGCGGAAGCTGCTGCATGGCAACATCAATCACGGCACGCAGAGCCTGGATCCGGCGCGCGCAAATCAGCCCTCCACTTACTATTGTCGCGAGTCCGGCGTTGGAGTCGCGCTCCGCGAGGCGGCGCGCGAGGGTCCGATGCGGGTGGGCGTGATCGGCCTGGGCGCCGGCACACTGGCCTCCTACGGCCGTGCCGGCGACTCCTTCCGCTTCTATGAGATCAACCCGCTGGTGGTCCGCATCGCCACCAACGAGTTCACCTATGTGCGCCGGGCGGCGTCGAGAGTGGAGATCGCTCTCGGCGACGCGCGCCTGAGTCTGGAGCGCGAATCGCCGCAGAACTTCGACGTGCTGGCCGTGGACGCCTTCTCGGGAGATTCGATTCCGGTTCACTTGCTCACCCGCGAGGCGTTCGCGCTTTACTTTCGCCATCTGAAACCGGACGGCGTTCTGGCCATGCATATCTCGAACCGGTACCTGGACCTGCGGCCCGTCATGAAACAGGCGGCCCGGGCGCTTGGCAAGCAGGCGCGAGAGGTCGACACCGAGGATAACGAGGACCGCAGTTGCTTCGGCTGCACCTGGGTTCTGGCGACGAGCCGGCCCGGCTATTTCAGCAGGCCCTGTTTCGAGCTGGCCGCCACGTTGGATGCAAGCCGCGATCTCCCCATCTGGACCGACGACTATAGCAACCTGTTCCGGATCCTGAAGTAAAGCGAGAGCGCCCCGCCCGAGCGCTACATTCCCACGTGGCGCTTGAGGATGAGGGGCAGGTTCTGCGAAAACGCCGATCGCGCCATGACCATATTGCAGCCGGCCTCCTGCGCCTGCTGCTTCAACTCGCCCTGAACATGAGAGACATAGCCGAGCAGGTTGATGGCCTTGGTTTCGGCATGGCTCTTCAGCCTGCTGATGAGCTTGAGAGGTTGGACCGCCCCGGCATTCAGATCGAGAATGACCAGTACGGGTTGTTCCTTGGCCTTCTCGAAAGCGTCCTTGTCGGTCTTGACGAAGTCGACGTGCAGACCCACGCGCTTGGCGGCCTCGTTGATCTTGACCGTGAACATCAGATCCTCGACCACGGCGAGGATTCTCTTCTTTTCAGGCTTATGCATACCCACCCGGTTTCTCAGCACCTCGAATCGGCGTCGCTCGCTCGGGAGCAGAGGGACCACGCGCCTCGGAGCGACCACGGCAGGGAAATCTAATTCTATCGGCTTTCCCGCCGGCTCCGCAACCGGAGTACCGCCGCACCGCCGCCCGCGCCGCAGGAACTGTATCCTTAGACCATGAGAGCCGTTCTGCGGGTTGCCGCGCTTGTGGCTTCTGTCTGCGTGGGATCGGCGCCGGCCGACCCGGCGGATCCCCAGGTGATGAAAGCGTGGAAGTCGTTCCGGGCTGCGGTGGCCAACGCCGACGCGCGCGCGGTCGCCGACATGACCTACTTTCCATTCCGGCATCCGGCTCTTGAGGCGGCCGGAGAGCCCGTCACGAGCCGGAAACTGTTCCTGGCCCGGTTCACTCAGGTCTTCACGGCCGGCATTCGCAAGCAGGTGGCCAAGGGCACCCCGGTGGCGGTCACCCCGGAGACAATCCAGGAGGCCAAAGACGCGGGCGAAACGGCTTGTGGGGAACCCGGCGATTGGGTGGTGCAACTGCCCCCCGACCAGAGGCTCGACCTGGCCCGGGACGACGAGGCCTATCTGCGCCTGGCGTTCCGCCTCATCGAGGGCAAGGTCCTGTTCCATCGGATCCTGGCCTGCAACTGATAACGGACGCTGGCGTATCCTGGAAGTGTGACGCCCTCGTTCCGGTTGTTGCCCGAGGGGCGCCTCTCCCGGCTCCTCAGCAGTTTCCGCCCGACGTTGCGCTACTGCATGGAGACGGAAGCGCACGTGTTCGCCCTCTCGATCGCCGTCAGCGTGCTGCTTTCCTTCTATCCGTTCCTGATCGTAATGCTGACCCTGTGCCACGACGTGCTGAAGTGGAAGACGGCGGAAGAGGCGGTCTATTTCGCCCTGCGCGACGTGTTCCCGGACAAGATCGGGGTGTTCATCGAGCGGAACCTCCGATGGTCGGTCGCCTCGCGCGGCCCGTTCCGTCCGGTGTCGATCCTGCTGCTGGTGTTCACGGCCAACGGGATCTTCGAACCCCTCGAGGTGGCGCTCAACCGCGCCTGGGGGGCGGTGAACCGCAGCTATCTGAAGAACCAGCTTGTCAGCCTGGGCCTGATCTTCGTATGCGGTTCTCTCGCCATGGTCTCGGCAACGCTGACGGCGCTGAACCAGGATTACATGGCGGGAGTGGGCTACACGGGCAGGATCTACTCACTGTTGAGCCTGGCCTACTTCAAGGCGGCGGCGGTGCCTGCTTCCATGGCCATCCTGTTCCTGGTCTATTGGCTGCTGCCGAACCGGAAGGTGCCGGCGCTGAAGATCGTTCCCGCCGCGATCCTGGTGGGCCTGATTCTGGAAGTGCTCAAGTACGTGATTGTACTCACCTGGCCCTGGTTGCGCGTCAAATTGGACAGAGAGTACGGGCCGTTCATCTATTCGGTGAGCATCGTGTTGTGGAGTTTCCTGGCCGCCATGATCGTTCTGGCGGGGGCGGAATGGTCCGCCCGGACGGCGCAGGAAGACCCGGATTCCGCCCCCACCCGCCGGCTTGAGAGACGTTTGCACAG
>CAYOTD010000284.1:4864-6833 GCA_964406685.1 uncultured Solibacteraceae bacterium
TCGATAGACTCAAGGTCTGACTGCACTTCACTTTAGCCATTTTTCTCTGAGAGGTTGCACGTAATGAAGGACACCAGCAAGGTAACGCGCCGCGAAGTGGTCGCCATCGCCGGAGCCGCCACCGCCGCCGCGGCCGCCGCGAAGAAGTATTCCAAAGGTCCATTTATCCAGAAGGTGAAGGCCGCCAATAACCAGGTGCAGTACGCCATCATCGGAACGGGCGGGCGGGGCCAGTATCATATCAAGCACTTCAACATGCTCGACACCGGCCGTTGCGTGGCCTTGTGCGACATCTACGACACCAACCTCCAGGCGGCGCTCAAGGCGTCGAAGGACAAGCCGGTCGGGATCAAGGACTACCGCGAGGTGCTCTCGCGCAAGGACATCGACGCCGTCGTGATCTCGACACCTCTCTACACGCATTTCCCGATCACGCGCGACGCCCTGCTGGCCGGCAAGCACGTCTTCTGCGAGAAGAGCATGGTGTTCAAACCGGAAGAGGTGCACGGGCTGCGCAAGCTCGCTGAAGAGCGGCCCAAGCAGGTGCTTCAGGTGGGCTTGCAGCGCCGCTACAGCCGGTTCTACCAGACCGCCAAGCAGATGGTGGAAAAGGGCACAATCGGACAGGTGACCCACGCCTACGCCCAGTGGAACCGCAATCCCGGCTGGACGATGAAGCCCGACAAAGATCCCGCCGTGCAGCGCCTGCGTAACTGGCGCCTGTACCGCGAGTACTC
This sequence comes from uncultured Solibacteraceae bacterium, assembly GCA_964406685.1. Lineage (GTDB taxonomy): Bacteria > Acidobacteriota > Terriglobia > Bryobacterales > Bryobacteraceae > JACQZT01. The sequence continues at coordinate 5,602 of CAYOTD010000284.1, forward strand.
GGGCGGCCTGGTGGCGGAGCTGGCCTCGCACCAGATCGACGTCTGCGACTGGATGTTCAATGCCAATCCGGAGTTCGTCACCGGCGTGGGCGACCTGACCTGGCGCAAGGATGGCCGCGACGTCTATGACAACATGTACCTCATCTTCAAGTACCCCAAGAACCAAAAGCTGATGTACTCATCCATCAGCACGAACAAGCACCTGACTTTGTTCGGTGGCCAGCGGACCGAGTTCGGCGAGGTCATCATGGGTACGGAAGGCACCATCGAGATCCCAGTGGGCACCGACAACGAACCGGCGGTGGGCCTGTGGGTATACGAACCCGGCCCCAATCTGAGCGCCGCCGCTCAGAAGAAGCAGGGGGCGGCCGTGGCCGGCGCCCCCCTGGGGTCCCCCGGCCAGGGCTCGCGCGCGCTGCCGATCCTGTTCGACAAGGACATGGTCACGGGCAAGGAGTCGTTCCTGGAGCGCGAGATGAAATACGCGCGCCGCTGGCTCTATTCCAAGGGCGTGATGGTGCCGGAGGAAGACCGTAATCCTTGCACCGTGCAACTGGAGCAGTTCCTGGAGTGCTGCCGCACGGGCGCCAAGCCGAAGGCCGGCGTCGAGATCGGCCTGGCCGATTCGACCATGGTCATCCTCGCCAATTTGGCCCTCGACGAAGGCCGCCGCGTCTACTTCAACGAAATCGACAAGATGGGTGTGAAGAAGGCGTAGATTCGTTGAGCCGCGGAGGAACGCGGATAGAAGACCTTTTCTTATCCGTGTTCATCTGCGTGCATCCGCGGCTCGCTTGGCTTCAGGCTGGCGGCGGGTTCAGCTTTCCTCCTGGTTCACCGGCGGCCTTTTGTGTTTTCAGCTATAGTGTCGGTCACGGGATATAATCGCGATGACCGAAATCACCTACAATAGCCGGCGCGCCGTCCGCATCGAGAACGACCAGGTCCGCCTCACCGTCACCGTTGAGGGCGGGCATATCGCCGAGTTCGCCGACAAGGCTACCGGCGTGAACCCGCTGTGGACGCCGCCCTGGCCCTCCATCGAGCCCTCCACTTGGGATCGGGTGCGCACTCCCGAATACGGCGACGACGCCGAAAGCAAGCTGCTGTCCGGCATCATGGGACACAACCTCTGCCTGGATGTCTTCGGCGGGCCGTCGGCGGAAGAGGCCGCCGCGGGCATCACGGTCCACGGAGAGGCATCTGTCCTGCCGTACCAGATCTCGGCCGAC
>CAYOTD010000285.1:0-6824 GCA_964406685.1 uncultured Solibacteraceae bacterium
CTTCTGCTGGTGGATGGACCGCCGCAGATGATCCGGTCCCAGGCGCGCTACCCCGCCGTCCCTTTGCTGGCGGAACGGCTCGCGGCGGATGCCCGCATCCTGATGGACGATGCCGCCCGGCCGGACGAGCGCCGGATCGCGGAGCGTTGGGTGGCGGAGTTGCCCGGTTGTTCCTATCGCCTGCTGGGCCACGAGAAGGGAACGGCGATCCTCCAGCGCGGCGTCCGTTGACGGCCCGCCCGGGCAGCGGCCTCACAACCCGGTTCGGATCGCCCGCACCAGTGTGCGCGTTTCCCGTCGGAGCAGCGGACTGCTGACCCACGCGAGCGTCGAAAGAACAGCCAGATACAGCACCGTGGCGGGATACGAACCAAGTCCGGCCGCCTGGCTCTGGCGTGCGGCGAAGAGGCTGACGCCGGCCCACAGGAGCGGCGAAAGCAGATCGAAGGCAAGCCGCCCGGTACCCGCCGCCACGACATGGAACGCGAGCGCGAGTCGCAGCAGATACGCAACCAGATACGAGACTACGCCCGCCCAAGCGGCACCCACCGCGCCGAAGCGCGCCACCCACCACAGGGTCAACGGGATGAACAGCCCGACCTCGATCGCCTTGCACGTCGCGTCCAATCCCGGCCGCTCCAGGGCCATCAGGAACGGGCTTAGCGTCCGAGCGGCTCCACGGAACAACCCTACCAGGACCAGAACGGCCAGCAGCGGGATCGCCGTGTCCCACTTGGCCCCGTAAACAATGCGGATCACTTCGGACGAGAGAATCGCCATCGTCCCGAAGACGGCGAACAGCCCGAATGCGCTGAGGTTACTGGCCTTGAGAAAGAGATCCGGCAACGCGTCCGGCCGTTCGTGTCTCACCTTGGCGTAGGCCGGAAGCAGGACCGCGCCCAGAACCGTTCCCAGAACGTCCACAGGCAGCATCGCCAGGCGGTAGGCCACCAGATAGGATCCCAGCACCGCTGCGCCAAGCGAACGTCCAACCACCAGGTTGTCGAACTGCGTATTGATGTAGGTGAGCAGACCGATCAAGAACATGTGCTTGCCGAACGCGAGACACCGGCAGGCGGCTTCCCGGTTCAACTCCAGCCTGGGCCTGTAGCGGCAGAGCAGGTAGGAGGCCGGAACCCGAACGGCCGTGTCGAAGTACTGGCTCAGCACCAGCGCCCAAACGTCACGGGTGAAGTAGGCAACCGCCAGGGTGGCGACCGTGGTGAACAGGTCCGCCGCCTGCTTCTGCAGCGCCACCGCCCGGAAGGACAGTTCCCGCTGCATCTGCACCAAGCCGATGTTCTGAAGCCCGGTCAGAAAGACGTAGGGGCTGACCGCCAGTAGCACACCGAACAGTCTCGGATCGTTGAAATGCCCGGAGATCGGATAGGCTGTGCCGGCCACGGCCAGGGCGAGAAGCGCGCGCCGGATCAGGTCGATGGTCCATACCGTGTTCAGAGCCGAGTTCCGCGCTTGTTCGCCTTCATACTTCTGCGCGATGATCGCGTTGGAAAGACCAAACTCGGTGAAGGCCTCCATGGCCGAAAGCACCAGGAAAGCCAGGCCGAAGACGCCGTAGTCCGCCGGCTGGAGCAGCCGCGCCATGATCACGGCACGCGCGAACTGGAGCACGTACCCAAAGCCGGTCGCCGATCCGGTCCACGATATTGCGCGAATCACGCTGCCGCGAAGCGTGGCGGAAGATGGGTCGGGACCGGAGCCGTTCATGCGCCTGACCGGAAGCGGAGCTGCGGAATCGGGCAACGGAACTCACCCATATGCCAACAAGTGTAGCGCCCCGGGCGGCGAGCCGTCGAACGATGCTCTATGATTGACAATTGGGAGAGGGTGGATCGACGTCGATCCACCGGAACCGTCTATTCTCCCTCGAAAACACGGGTCGGCGGAGCGCGGCCCCGCAGCGGAGGTGGCCCGCTTTCGAAGCAGGTGCCGCTCCGGCGGATTCAGAACGATGCAGCTCGTGAATTTGTCAAACCTTCCCTGGGTCGGCAAGCGGATGAAGCGGAATCAGGCGATTTTCCACTACCTGCTGCAAAATGGGGCGTTCGACTCCGGCCTGTACGTCCAGCCCCCGATTGTCTGCAACCTGTCAGGGAAGCAGATGTGGGCGCTGCCTCACGCTCACCTGGTCACGGAGACATTGGTCGGCCGTGCGCCGGTCAGAGTTGTGCAGCCGGTCTACACTTTGCCGTTCACTTGGCGCGCCCCGGTTCGTGTCCTGTCCGCCAGTCTGATTGCGCGATCGCTGTGGGCGGGTTCTTCGCGAAGCCGCCCGTACGCGCTGTGGATGAATTCGATCGACCCTCTGTCGGTGGAGATCGGGGCGAGACTGGCGCCCGCGGCCGCGACGAGAGTCTTCGACAGCTCCGACGACTTCGTTGAATTCGAGGCCGAAGGCTTCCGCCGCGAGCGCGCCGCCGCGTCTCTTGCCAGGACGTTGAAGCTCGTGGACAAGGTACTCTGCGTGAACGGCAATGTCGGCGACAAGCTCGATCACCCGAACAAACGCGTCTTCGAGAACTGCACGGTCTTCGAGAACTTCCAGAGCGTCCGCCCCAGTTGGTCGCTCAAGCCGCATTTCCCCAAGCCCGCCGGCTCCAAATATGTGGGTTTCGCCGGAGGACTCAACCGGATGAGAGTGGATATGGGTCTGCTCCGCCTGCTGTTCGAGCGACTGCCGACGTGCCGCTTCATCTTCGTCGGGTATACGAATGACCAGTCTCTGCTGGCCGAACTGGGCAGATTCCCGAACACCGCCTTCGTGCCGGAGGTTCCTTACGACGAGCTACCCATGGTGATTCGGAGTTTCGACGTCGCCATCGTCCCCCATCTCGACAACGAGAACACTCGCGGAAACGACCTTTTGAAGGTGCTCGACTACTTCGCCTGCGGTGTGCCGGTGGTCTCGACACGGTGCTCAAACGTCGGCAGGTACGCCGGCGCTTGCCGGATCGCCGAATCCCACGAGGACTTCGTCGAAGCGGTGGAGGGGCTGATCTCGGCACGGCTGGTCCATGATCCGGAGCCGGGACTTCGCATCGCGCGCAAGCGGGACTGGAGTGCGCAAGTCCCGCACCTCGTGCCCTGGGTGCTGGACGGAATGAGCGGACCGGATCCGCGATAGCCTTCCGGGTACGGGTCTCTTTGGGCCGCCACACGCATGCCGTGCTCCGATCAGCTTAGAATCAAAGAAACTCCTGCAATGGAAAACCGCGAAATCGCCCGTCTGCTGGCGGAGACCGCCGACCTGATGGAGATCGCCGGCGAGGATCCGTTCCGCATCCGCAGTTATCGCAAGGCCGCGGATGTGATCGAGGGATACGCGGAACGGATCGAGGACATCGTCCGCGATCCGGCGCGGAAGGTCACCGACATCCCGGGGATTGGCAAGGGCCTGGCCGCGGTGCTGACCGAGATCCTGGCGCGCGGGTCATTCCAGCGCCGCGACGAGATGCTGGAGAAGTATCCGCCGACGGCGCTGGAACTGCTCAAGATCCAGGGATTGGGTCCGAAGAGCATCGCCCTGCTGTGGGAGCACTACCGCGTCTCGACCATCGACGACCTGGAGCGCATCTGCTTGGACCAGAAGCTGCGCCTGCTCCCCCGCATGGGCGCCAAGCTCGAAGAGAAGGTCCTGCGCTCGATCTCTTACTATCGCCAGAGCGCCGGCCGCTTTACGCTGAACTTCGCCACCCGGGTGGTGGAGGACCTCACGGCGTGGCTGGGGCAGGAGACGGTGACCGCGGCGGGGGAGTACCGGCGTTGCGCCGACACGGTGGGTGAAGTCGATCTGCTGGCTACCGGCGAGAACGCCCCCGCGGCGATCGACCGCTTCCTTGCTCATCCTCAGATTGGCGAGGTGATCGAGAAGGGCGCCGAATCGGTCAGCGCGCGCATCGGCGCGGAGGCGTTTCGCGTCAATCTCCGCGCCCTACCCCGCGCCCGTTTCGGCGCCGCGCTGCTGGAGGCCACCGGGAGCGAGGCCCACATCGCCGCGCTGCGCGAGCGCGCGGCCGGGTTGGGGCTGTCGCTGCCCTCCGCCGGGACGGAAGAGGCTCTCTACGCGGCGCTCGGCCTGACGTGGATTCCGCCCGAACTGCGTGAGGACACGGGCGAAATCGAAGCCGCCGCGGAGGGACGCCTGCCCGTGCTTGTGGATTGCTCCCGGATTCGCGGCGACCTGCACATGCACACGAGCGAGAGCGACGGCCGGGGGACCCTGGAAGAGATGGCCGAAGCGGCGCGCGCGTTGGGCTACGAGTACATCGCCATCACGGACCACTCGAAATCGCTCGCCATGGCCAACGGACTGGATGAGCGCCGCGCGGTCGGCTTTGCCGCAGCCGTGCGCCAGTTCAACGCCTCCAGCCCCGGCATCCATGTCTTCTCGGGCCTGGAGTGCGACATCCGCCGGAATGGCTCGATGGACCTGGCCGACAGCGCCCTGGCCGAGCTCGACTTCGTGGTGGCCAGCGTGCATGGCTACATGAACTTGGAGGCAGCGGAGATGACGGACCGCCTGCTGCGGGCGCTGGAGAACCCGTACATCCGCGCTATCGGACATCCCACCGGCCGCGTGCTGCTGCACCGGGACGCCTTCCAGTTCGACTTCGAAACCATCGCCCGCGAGGCCGCGCGCCGTGGCGTGCTCCTTGAAATCAACTCCAGCCCGGAACGGCTCGATCTGCACGCGCCGCTGATCCGGCAGGCCAAAGCGCTGGGAGCCAGGTTCGTGATCTCAACAGACTCCCACCATCCCAAACACCTTCCCGGAATCCGCTTCGGCGTCGGCATGGCCCGGCGCGGATGGCTGGAAGCGCAAGACGTCGTGAACACATACCCATTGGAACAATTCCGCCGTGCCATTCGTCTTACGTAAAACAACCGCGATGATCAAGACAGTTCTCGCTCTGTTTCTGGCCGCGGCCGCGACGCTGGCCGCCGACCTGAAGATCCCCATCGAGCGCTATTCCCTCAACAACGGCATGCGCGTCGTACTCTCGGCCGACAACTCCACTCCCGTGGTGGCGGTCTATCTGATCTATGGCGTCGGCGCGCGCTCGGAAGAGAAGGGGCGCACGGGCTTCGCCCACCTGTTCGAGCACATGATGTTTCAGGGCTCGGAGAACGCGCCCAAAGGAGTCCTCGACAAGCTGGTGGAAGGCAACGGTGGATTGCTCAACGGTTCCACTCACCCGGACTTCACCGACTACTTCGAGGTCTTGCCCTCCAACAAGCTTCCCGTCGCGTTCTGGCTGGAGGCCGACCGCATGCGCGGCTTGAAGATCACCCAGGAGAACCTCGACAACCAGCGGGAGGCGGTCAAGCAGGAGCGCAGGCTGCGGCTCGACAACCAACCCTATGTCACCGCCATCGTCGAGAACTGGTACGCCCTGGCCTTCCGCAACTGGGGAAGCTCCCACTCCATCATCGGGTCATTCGAGGACCTGGAGGCGGCCACCGTGGATGACGTGGCCCGGTTCTTCCGGACTTACTACGCGCCCAACAACGCCGTGCTCGCGGTGGTGGGCGATATTAGAATCGACGAGACGAAGAAGTGGATCGAGACTTACTTCGCCGCCATTCCTCCGCAGCCGCAGCCCAAACACCCCGACCTCACCGAACCCGAGCAAACCGAGCCGCGAAGAGAGACCTACAAGGACAAGCTGGCCCGAGTGCCGATGCTGATCGTGGGTTACTCGGGCGCGCCCAAGCGCCGTTCGGCCGACTACTATGCCTTGGGAATGATGGACGCGATTCTCACCGCCGGAGACAGCTCGCGCTTCCAGTTGAACCTGGTGAAGGGCAAGCAGTCGGTGGTGCAGTTTGAAGCCAACCTTGGCTGGCCCATGAGCGGCGCCGCGGACTACCGGGACCCGGGTGTCTATGCCATGAGCCTGGTTCACAAACCGAACTTCACGGGCGCTCAGATCCTGTCGCAAGTGGAGGAGGAGATCGCCCGCATCCAGAAGGAGGGAGTCCCGCGGGCCGAACTGGACCGGGTGCGCACTTTCCTGCGCGCGCAACGAGTCAACGACTTACAGAGTCCGCTCCGGCGTGCGACACTCCTCGCCCAATACGAGCGGTTCGACGGCGATCCCAGCCAGATCAACTCCGAGATGGATGGCTATCTCGCGGTCACGCCGGAAGCCATCCAGGCGGCGGCGAAGAAGTACCTGACACCGGCAAGACGCAACGTGCTGGAGATCGTGCCGGATCCCAAAGCGGAGGGCAAGTAAGATGACGCGCTGGGTACTCACTCTCTTGTTACTGGCCGGCGTGGCTGGCGCGCAGACCGTGGATCGAACCAAGCCGCCGGAGACGCCGCCGCTGGCCGCCTTCAAGCTGCCGCCCGTCGCCGAGAGCACGCTGGGCAACGGCCTGCGAGTGGTCCTGGTGGAAGACCGCCGCTTCCCGCTGGTCACGCTCCGGCTGGCGTTCTCCGCCGGGTCGAAGTTCGATCCGGATAGCGTCTCGGGACTGGCCGAAACCGTGGGCGCACTGCTCAAGGAAGGCACTCAGAAGCGAACCTCCCGCCAGATCGCCGAAGAGCTTGCCTCGCTCGGCGCCAGTCTCAACACGAACGTCTCCGCCGACAACCTGGTGATCGCAGCCAACTGCCTGGCGGAGAGTTTTCCCGGGCTGCTCGACATCGTGGCCGATGTGGCGCGCGACGCGAGCTTTCCGCAGGAGGAGATCAGACTGCGCAAGCAGAACCGCGAGCAGGAACTCCTCGCCGCGCGGGCGGAGGCGGAAACCGTGGCGAACGAGCGATTCGCCGCGCTGGTTTTCGGATCGCACCC
>CAYOTD010000286.1:0-5835 GCA_964406685.1 uncultured Solibacteraceae bacterium
ACCTGAAACGCTCGCGTGAAGTCGCCCGCGGGCGCGGACCTGGGCATCGGGCCGGCTACCGGAGGAGGTGCTGCCGGAGGCGGTGCCGCCGGAGGAGCCGCCTGCGGCATCGGCAGCGACGCCGCCTGAAAAGCGCGCGTGAAATCCCCCGGTCCCGCCGCCTTGGGCGGCGGGGGCGCCCCCACCGACTCGAACAACTGCGAAAACGCGTTGCCGCCCGCCGCCGGCGTCCCGGCCCCTCCGCCGGCCGGAGCCGCGCGGTCCAGCCAGGCTTCCAGCGTTTCAAACCCCGGCGGCAGCTTGGTAACCACGTAGGGCGTGCCTTCGTGATCCCCGATATCGACAATGACCTTGCCCGCCTCCGCGGGTGCCTTCCGCGCGCGTTCGATCAGCGCCATCGATTCCGGAGTCTGGCCGGCCGTGAACAGGTGCACCTGGACCAGTCCCCCGGTGGAGATCTGACGGCCGCTGAAGACGCGGACGCGGTCTCCCCGGAGGATCTCCAGTAGTTCATATTTCTTATAGAAGTCCATGACGGCCTCGCGTTCTGCCCGACAACCGGCGCCCCCCGAATTGCGACTGCGTATCCGACCTCCTATGGTAGAGTATATTCTTGCGCGAAGCGCTTGCGAAGGCTTCGTGTGGCTGTTCGGCGCGAGTGGGCGGCTAATGGCGGGGTACCGGACGAGTTGACGCTATGAGATTTCTTTCCAGGGTCGTCTGGTCCGAGGGAATGTATCTGGGCCCTCACCAGTTTCAGGTGCAAAACCGCTACTTCGAGGACTCGCTCGATTTCGCCGTCTCCAACCTCTGGTTCGAACCCTGGGGCCTGGCCGGCTGCGAACTGGACGCCGAGTCGCTCAGAAACGGAACCCTGGCTCTGGTCCATGCCCGCGGCATCTTCCCCGACGGGCTCTCCTTCAACATGCCGGAGTGCGACGATCCGCCCCCGGCGCGTCCCATCGGCGAACTGTTCCCCCCCGTGCGCGACTACATGAACGTCTCCCTCGCCGTGCCCGCCCGCAAGCCGGACGGGTTGAACTGCGCGGTGGAGCCGGAGCAGGCCGCCTCCGCCCGCTATGTCGCCGAAACCCGCGTGCTGCACGACGAGACCACCGGCCGCGATGAGAAGCCCGTCGCCCTGGGCCGCAAGAACATCCGCTTCCTCCTCGATGTGGAGCCGGCCGAAGGGCTCGTCACCCTGCCCATGGCCCGCGTCCGCCGCGACGGCGTGGGCCGCTTCGTCTTCGACGAGGCCTTTGTCCCGCCCTGTCTGACCATCCGCGCCAGCGAACGTCTGATGACGATCCTGCGCCGGCTGATCGACATCCTGGAAGAGAAAAGCGCCACCCTCGGCGCCGCCAAACGCGCCGGCGGCCGCTCCTGGGCCGAGTATTCCACCCGCGACATCGCCAATTTCTGGATGCTCCACACCGTCAACGCCGCGCTCGCCCCGCTGCGCCACATGTTCTACGCCAACCGCGGCCACCCGGAGGAACTCTACTTCGAGCTGGCGCGGCTGGCCGGCTCGCTGTGCACCTTCGCCCTGGAATCGCACCCCCGCAGCGTGCCCATCTATAAGCACAACCAGTTGGACGAGTGCTTCGAAGCCCTCGACCACATGATCCGCACCCACCTGGAAACCATCGTCCCCACCAACTGCCTGCCCATCCCGCTGGTCAAAACCGGCGACTACTTCTACGAGGGAGAGGTCACCGACCAGCGTTGCCTGGGGCCTTCGCGCTGGGTCTTCGCCATCCACGCTCCCATCGGCGAGGCGGAGCTGATCTCGAAGACCCCGGCCCTCGTCAAGATCTGTTCGAAACTGTTCACGCCGGAATTGGTCAAGCGGGCCCTGCCCGGCATGGCGCTCACCCACCTGCCGGTGCCGCCCTCGGCCATCTCGGCGCGAGTCGACACCCAGTACTTCGGCCTCAGCAAGGCCGGTCCTTGCTGGGATCATCTGGTTAAGACCAAGCAGGTCGGCATCTATATTCCGGGCGAGTTGCCCGATCCCAAGCCCGAGCTGCTGGTGGTTGTGGAGTCCTGAGAGAACCGATATGTCCTCGAATGTTGCAGCCTCGCTGCCGGGGCAGACCCGCCGTCCCGACAACCTGGCGTTGGCGTTTCAAGAGATCCTTACGGTGATCGAGCGGCTGCGCTCCAACCGCCAGCCCATCCCCGACGCCGCCACCTTCCGCCAGCAGTTCCGCGCCGCCCTTCAGCAAGCCGACGCCGAGGCGCGGCGGCGCGGCTACACGGCCGAGGACATCCAGCTCGCCATCTTCGCCGTGGTGGCCTTCCTGGACGAATCGATTCTCAACCTTCGCAGCCCGGTCTTCGCCGACTGGCCGCGCCAGCCCTTGCAGGAGGAGTTCTTCGGCCATCACATCGCCGGCGAGGTCTTCTTCCAGCACCTCCAGCGGCTGATCGGTGCCAACGAGTCCCACGCCACCGCCGACGTGCTCGAAGTCTTCTACCTCTGCCTGCTGCTGGGCTTCGCCGGCCGCTACTCCATCGGCGGCCGCGGCGAGCTGCGCTCCCTGATGGACCAGGCCGCCGACAAGATCCGGCGCATCCGCAAGACGCCTCCCGATCTTTCCCCCCGCTGGCGCATTCCGCCCGAGGCGGTGGCCATGGCGACCACCGATCCGATGGTCAAACGCTTTCTGATTGGGGCGGTGTCCTGCCTGGCGCTCGCCCTGGTGCTGTTTGCGACCTATAAGGTTGTACTGATTTCGGGCATCTCGACGCTTCGCACGGTGGCGGTGGAGGGACGGCGATGAACATCTATTGGGCCAGCGGCGGGCTGTTTATCATCTACATCGTCTCCAGCTATTTCATCGCCGGGCTGACCAAGCTCACCGGCTCGGACCTCTACATCCTGCGCGGCGGCCTGGCCGCCATGGGCATCAGCTCTTACGCCATCTTCTACTGGTGGATCCAGAAGCGCCAGGCGCGCCAGCAGCAGGCCGCCGCCGCCGGCGCCGCGCCCATGGCCATGGGGGGAGCCGACGAGATCGACCTGGTCATCAAGGAGGCCGAGTCCAAACTCGCGGCCTCGAAGTTGACGCAGCAGCCCAAGCTGGCGGGCCTTCCCGTGATCCTCCTGGTCGGCGAAACCGGCGGCACCAAGACCACCTGCATGGTCCGCTCCGGCATGGAGCCTGAGCTGCTCTCCGGCCAGGTCTACCAGGAAAACAACGTCGTTCCCACCCGTGCGGCCAACATCTGGTTTGCCCGCCAGGCGGTGTTCGTCGACACCGCCGGCCGCCTGCTGGCCGAGCCGCAGCGCTGGATCCGCATGATCAAGAAGCTCCAGCCGGGCAAGTTCCGCTCCGTGGTCGGCAAGCAGGGCCAGGCGCCCCGCGCGGCCATCGTCTGTGTGGATATCGAGCGCCTGATGCAATCCGGCGACCAGGCCGCCCTGATGGCCCGCGGCCTCCAGGCGCGCCTGGGCGAGATCTCCCAGACCCTCGGCATCAACTTCCCCGTCTACGCGCTGTTCACCAAGATCGACCGCCTCCAGTTCTTCGCCGAATGGGTCCGGACGTTCAACAACGAAGAGTCCGCCCAGGTCTTCGGCGTTACCTTGCCGGCGCGGCCCGCCCTCGCCCAGGGCGTTTACGCCGAAGAGGAAACCAAGCGCCTGAGCTGGGTCTTCAACGAGCTGTTCTATTCCGTCTGCGACAAGCGCATCGAACTGCTCGGCCGCGAGCACGACCCGGAGAAACTCCCCTTCGCCTACGAGTTCGGGCGCGAGTTCTACAAGGTGCGCAACGGCGTCGTGCAATTCCTGGTGGATCTGTGCCGGCCCAGCCAGTTGCGCACCAACCCCTTCCTGCGCGGCTTCTACTTCTCCGGTGTCCGCGCCGTCTTCGTCACCGAGCAGGCCTCGATGCCCGCTACCCCCCGCCTGCCCGATAAATCGGTGTTTCAGCCGGCCGGCGCCGGCGCCACCAGCATGTTCCAGGTCGGCGCCATGGGCGCCGGGCAGCCCTCCGCCGTGCCGCAGTCGGTGGCGCAGCCCACCGCCAGCGTCACTCGCAAGGTCCCGCAGTGGGTCTTCCTGCCGCATTTCTTCAACAGCGTGGTGCTTCAGGATCACGCCGCCATGGGCGCCAGCGGCGCCAGCACCAAGGCCAGCGGCATGCGCCGCCTGCTGTACGCCCTCGGCGGCGCCCTGTGCCTGATCTGCGCTATCGGCTTCACCTGGTCGTTCTTCAACAACCGGGCGCTGGAATCGCGCGCCCTGGAGGCGGCCCGCGGCGTGCAAGTGGCCGAGGGCGCCGCCGGGCAGTTGCCTTCCGTCGATTCCTTGCGGCGCCTGGAGACTCTGCGCGCCACCCTCGATCAGTTGACCGAGTACGAGCGCGACGGGGCCCCCTGGGGCTACCGCTGGTTCCTTTACGCCGGCAGCGACATGTACCCGCACGTCCGGCGCATCTACTACAACAAGTTTCACCAGTTGATGTTCGGCCAGACCCAGGCCGGCCTGCTCCAGTGGCTCCAGCGGCTCCCGGCGGCCCCCGGCCCCACCGATGAGTACGGCCCCACCTACGACACCCTCAAGGCCTACCTCATCACCACCTCGCACCACGACAAGAGCACCAAGCTGTTCTTGTCCCCCTTCCTCATGGGCCGCTGGCTGGCCGGGCGCGAGATCGATCCCGAGCGCCGCGGCCTGGCCCAGAAACAGTGGGATTTCTACTCCGAGGACCTCAAGATCGCCAACCCCTACTCCTCGGAAAACGACGCCGCCGCCGTGGACCGCGCGCGCCGCTACCTGGCCCAGTTCTCCGGCATCGAGCGCGTCTACCAGTTCATGCTGGCCGAGGCCAACCGCAACAACCCCTCGGTCAATTTCAACCAGAAATTCCCCGGCTCGGCGGAGGTGGTCGTCAACAACCGCGACGTTCCCGGCGCTTTCACCAAGCAGGGCTACGCCTGGATGCAGAACGCCATCAAGAAGGCCGACCAGTACTTCGGCGGCGAGCGCTGGGTGCTGGGCGACTACGCCCCGCCCATCGTCGACCGCCTGAAGGTCGAAAAGGATCTCACCGACCGCTACCTGGCCGACTTCATCGCCCAGTGGCGCGGCTACTTCAAGAACTCCTACGTGGTGCGCTACGGCAGTCTGCGCGACGCCGCCAACAAACTGATGAAGACCTCCGGCAACCAGTCGCCCCTGCTGGCGCTGTTCTGGCTGGCGTCGAACAACACCAACGTCGACTCCCAACTGGTCAAGGAGGCTTTCGACGCTTCCCACAAGGTCGTGCCGCCCAGCGACGTCATGCAGTTCATCGGCGGGACCAACCAGAACTACATGAACGCCCTGGTGACGCTGCAATCGGGTCTCGAACAGGCGGCCAACATCCCCGGCGGCCCCGACCCGAACGCTTCCAATGCCACCATGCAGCAGGCGGCCAGCGCCAAGATCGTTACCCGCCAGGTCGCGCAGAACTTCCGCATCGACCCTCAGGCCAACATCCACCAGACGGTGCAGAAGCTGATGGAAGACCCCATCACCTATGCCGAGGCGCTGTTGCGCGGCATCGGCCCGGCGGAGTTGAACGGCAAGGCCAGGGCCCTTTGCGCCGGATTCACCTTCCTCAACAAGTTCCCCTTCAACCCCACCGCCCAGCCCGAGGCCACGCTCCAGGAAGTGGCCGCCATCTTCAAGCCCAAGGAAGGAACGCTGTGGGTGTTCTACGAGAACTCCCTGCGCAACATCCTTCAGAAACAGGGCACGCAATACGTGGCCGTTCCCTCCGGCGGAATCAACCTGAACCCGCAGTTCGTCTACTTCTTCAATCAGGCGGCGCGCTTCTCCGA
>CAYOTD010000286.1:5845-6457 GCA_964406685.1 uncultured Solibacteraceae bacterium
CCGAGGCCCTCTACCCCGGCGGTGCGGCCGAGCCGCGCCTGGTTTACTCGCTGCGGCCCATCCCCTCGGATCAGTTCACCTCCATGACGCTGATCATCGACGGCCAGACGGCGACCTTCTCCGGCCAGGCGGCGGGCAAGCAGTACGTGTGGCCGTCGCGCGAGCTGCGCCTGGGCGGCAAGTTGGCCGGCGGCTCGGAAATGGGTTTGCAGGACCGCCAGGGCCTGTGGTCGGCCTTCCGCTTCTTCGCCGACGCCGACCGCTTCGAGCCCTCCGGGGCGGGCTACAACCTGACCTGGGTGGTGCGGCAGGGCCGCGAAGCTCAGCCCGTGCGCGTCGGCGGCCGCGAGTTGACCTACCGCTTCTTCCTGGATATGGGCGGCGCTCCGGCCGTGTTCGACAAGAACTTCCTGGCATCGCTAAAATGCATTTCTCAGGCGGCGCGTTGAGCGGCGCGGAAAGTGAAAAGAGACTCGAATGGCGATTCAGCTTCCGGCTCGGATTGGCAAGTACCAGCTTGAGGAGTTCCTGGGCGGCGGCATGTCCCACGTCTACCGGGCCACCGACACGGTGCTGGGCCGCACCGTCGCGCTCAAGATCCTGACCGAAGCC
>CAYOTD010000286.1:6467-6807 GCA_964406685.1 uncultured Solibacteraceae bacterium
CTGCTAGTATTTGGTGTGGCTCTACGGCGAGGTCATGTTGTTGTCCTTAGGCTTCTTCGCCGACGCCGAAGCCAAGGCCCGCTTTCTGGCCGAAGCCCGCATGGCGGGCAATATCGTTCACGACAACATCATCAACATCTACGACTTCGGCGAGGAGCAGGGCCACCCCTTCATCGTCATGGAGTTCCTCCGCGGCGAGAGCCTCAAAGAGTCCATCAAGCAGAACCATCCCCCCGACATCCGCGGCAAGCTGGTCATCGCCCGGCAGATCGCCCGCGCTCTCGAGTACATCCATTCCAAGAAGATCATCCATCGCGACATCAAGCCCGAAAACGTCCAC
>CAYOTD010000287.1:0-6528 GCA_964406685.1 uncultured Solibacteraceae bacterium
AACTCGCCCAGTGTCTTCAATTCGGCGAACTGCGCCTCGTCGCTGGCGTCGGCCACCGATCCGGGGCGCAACCCGTCGCCGAGCGAGAAGCTCACGTCGTGTTTCCGAAGGATCTTGCAGATGTCCTCGAAGCGTTCGTAGAGGAAGTTCTGCCGGTGATTCTTCACCATCCACTCGGCCAGGATGGCGCCGCCCCGGCTGACGATGCCCGTCACCCGCCGGGTTGTCATCGGAATGTACTGGACCAGCACGCCGGCGTGAATGGTCATATAGTCCACGCCCTGCTCGGCCTGTTCCTCGATCACCTCCAGCATGACCTGGGGCGTCAGGTCTTCCACCCGGCGGACCCGGCTCAGCGCTTCGTAGATGGGGACGGTGCCGACGGGGACGGCGGAGTGGGAGATGATCGCCTTGCGAATCTCCGCGATGTCCCCCCCAGTGGACAGGTCCATGACCGTATCGGCGCCGAACTCGACGGCGTAGCGGAGCTTCTCCAGTTCCTCCTCGATGTTCGATGAGGTGGCCGAATTGCCGATATTGGCGTTGATCTTGCAGCGCGCGGCGATGCCGATGCCGATGGGGGCGAGCGAGCGGTGGTTGACGTTGGCCGGGATGATCATGCGGCCTCGCGCCACCTCGCTTCTGACCAACTCGGCATCGAGTTGCTCCCCGGCGGCGACGTGCCTCATTTCGGCGGTGATGACCCCCCGGCGTGCCTGGGCCATCTGCGTGTGGGTAGAGCCGTCCGGCGAAGGTTGAGAAACCTGGCTTTGCATGTTCACTCCCAGTTTACGCTATGCCCCGATTATCCCACCTGCGGGTGGTTGCCACAATCCGCTCCCCCTCGGCGAGGCTCCGGGATATCCCGCAGGTTTGAGCTGGTTCCTGAGGAATTCTTACGGTTCCCCTAAGGGGTTTCCCTTGTGGTTATTCCACCGCTTCAAATTTAGTATGGGAAGCGAAGGAACAGCCAAGGCGCATGCGTTGTCTATTTTGTGGGAAACGTCTGGCGCTTCTGCGCAAACTGACCGATGGTGAGTTCTGTTCCACGGCCCACCGCAAGCGGTATCTGGAAGAAGAACAAAAGCTTGCCCTCGCCCGGCTGATCGAAGAGCAGAACCGGCCCGGCAAGCGCCGGTCAGCGCCAGAACCGGCGCGTCCCGCAGCCGCCGACCGCCGGGTTCAGGAAGTCGCCGGTTTCCGCACGCAGCAACCGGCGGCGCGGTTCAAGCCGTTTTCCCCCGTGGTGCCGCCATCGGATCTCCACGAGTCGGTTTCCCCTCAGTTCGCGGAGCGGCAGGGACAGTCGCCAGTGTTTTCCAAGGCGCTGCCGGTCGTCGGCGGCGAGGTGCTGGAGTGCGTGGGCGCCCCGACACACCGCCACCCGGTGAATAGCTCTACGCCAGATCCGGAACCCTCGTCGTCGGTCGCTGTGTGTCTGAGCCTTACCGGCGCCACGGTCCTGGCCGTATCCCCGCTCACTCCGGCCGAGCTGGTCGCCTTGGACCCGGCGTCCGGCGTCAAGGACTCACGCCGTCTCGGCCGGCGGCGCAAGAAGACGTCGGTCTTCCTGAAGCAGCTTTCTCCGGTATCTCCCACGGCGGTGGAACTGGGTCCCGCGCAGCCGGTCGCCGTGCCGCCACTGGCATCCCCGCCCGTCCTCCGGGCGCCGGATCCGGCCGTCAAGGCCGCGCCGCCGGTTTCGGTCGGGATGCTTCCAGCCCTGACCCTGAGAGGGCCGGAGAGCGGCGAGCTAAGCACCACCGGGATCGCCGTCGGGCGAGCCAAGGACGCGGAACGGATCGAGGCCATCGAGCGGCTTGCGCCCGAGGCGGCCTGGCGGCTGACGGCGGCTGCGCCCGGTGGACCGGCGGTCATGACCATCTCGCCAGCCGGCGAGAAGCCCGAAATCTCACCCTGCTGTCCTGCGCCCCCGCTCAGGATCTCCGCGCCGGCGCCATCGGCGGCCCCCGGTCCCATGCGCAGCGAACCGGCGCCATCCGGATCCTGGAACCGCCTTCCCAATGCTGCGGAGGCGGGCCACCTTCCGGGATGCGTTTCCGCGTTCCTGGTGCCGCCGGAGCGGCGCGGCGGGGTCTGGAAACCGGAGACGGCGCATGCCGGACCTGTCCGCGTCGAACCGCGGGCCGTTCCTCTCTCCATGCGGCTGGAAGCGCATCCGGCGCCCACCGGGTTCTTCGGGCGCGTGGCGTGGATGCCCGCTCCGGGACTTGGGGCGGCTGCCTTCCGAGGCCGCACTTCAGCCCGTTGTGCCGCCGTCAAGCCCCGCCCCTGCCGGATCGAGACACAGGTTGGGATGGTGGACCCGATCCCGTCTACGGCACCCGTGCGGCTTCCCGCCCGTCCCGGCCGCCTGGAATCCGCCATACGGCCTTGCCTGCCGTTCCTCCGTGTTGCCCCGCAGGCGGACCCGCTCCCGGGCACGCTCCTGGCGGCGGCCGAAGTCCGATTCGAGCCGCTTGCGCTCTCGCCGTGGCAGGAGGTGCGCCGTCCGGTCCCATCCTTGCTGCGGAACCAGGCCGTGGGGAACGAACTGCTCGAACCCCGGGTCCATCTGGGGGCGCGCCGTCCCGCCCCGTGGTCTCCGGCGCCTCCCTTGGCCACCAGCTTTGCCTCCCGGCCCCTGTCTCCCCGGGTGCGCATGCAAACCGTACAGGAGAAGAGAAGAGCCGTGCAGCCGCCTCAGGTCCCCAAACCGGCCAGCGCGCCATCCCGCCATGTCCGGCTGTGGAAGGCCGCTCCCCACTTCTGGAAGAACGCCCCGGCCGACTTGAAGTGGATTTCCGTGGCTCTTCCCGCCATCCTTCTGGTCACCCTGATCTCCGCTGTCGGCTGGCTTCCCTCGAAGCAGACGCAGACCTCGCGGTCCGGGGAATCCGCGCGCTCGGGCTCCTTCGAGAGTGCGGTCCATCAGCGGTGGGCCTTGGTTCAGCAGAACATAGCGGAACGGGCCGCCATCAACCTTCAGGACGATTTCCGCTCCGGACTGGCGGAGTGGGAAGGGCTGGGCAATTGGGCTAAAGACTGGCAGTACGACCCGGCCGGCTTCATTCTCACCGGGGATCTGGCGCTCTACCGGCCGTCGCGCGATCTGACCGACTACCGTTTTGAGTTTTTGGGGCAGATTGACCGGAAGAGCCTAAACTGGGTGTTCCGAGCAGCCGATCATAAGAACTACTACGCGATGAAAATCGTGTTGCTCAAATCCGCGCCCCTGCCAACGGCCACACTCCTCCGTTACGCCGTCATCGACGGCAAACCGGAGCGGCCGGTGCAGACCACGCTGCCGCTTTCCGTGCGCAGCGATATGTTCTATCGCGTGCGCGTGGACGTGCGCGACCAGAACTTCACCACCACGGTTCAGGGCCAGATTGTGGACTTCTGGAGCGACCGGCGGCTGGGTCGGGGGGGCGTGGGATTTTTCAGCGAAAAGGGCGAGCGCGCCCGCCTGCGCTGGATGGAAGTGTCACACCAGTACGACACCCTGGGACGCCTGTGCGCCCTGCTGGCGCCGTACAACATGCAATCGGGAAACGGGAGCTTGAGCCGGCAATGAGTTTCAAGAAATCTGGAGCGGACAGGGACGACACGGCGGGGAGGCCGGGCACGGTGGCCACGGATTTTGCGGTGGGCGCCAGCGAAGCCCAGGCGCTGGCCCGCGCGGTTTCGTTCCACATCGAGGGGAAGACCCGCGAGGCGCTGCGGGAAATCGACGCCGCCGTCGACCGCGGCGAGGACTCCCCGGAGTTGCACTCCGCCCGCGGCCACCTGCAATTCGAGCTCGAGCAATACGAAGAGGCGGTGCGCAGCTACAGCCGCGTGCTGGCCCTCGAGCAGCAGTACCCCGCCACGCACTACAACCTGGGCGTCTGCCTGGAGAAGTTGGGGCGCTGGCAGGAGGCGGCCGAGCACTTCGAGAAGGCGCTGGAAAACGACCCGAAGCGCGTCGACGCCCAGCTTGGCCTGGGCATCAGCCGTCTGCACCTGGAGCAGGCCGATGCCGCGCTGGCGGCGTTTGAACGCTACCTGGCGGATAATCCCGACAACGCCACGGCGAAGTTCGGCCGTGCGGTGGCGCTGCAACTGCTTCGCCGTCACGACGAGGCGGTCGCCCTGTATCGCGACCTGCTGAAGGCCAATCCGAAATCCGAGGAGGCCCTCACCAACCTGATCACCATCGGGATCGCCCGGCGGGACGACTCCCTGATCCGGGAGCAGGCCGAACGGCTCCTGGAGATCAACCCGTACTCTCAGGCCGCTCTGGAAGGGCTGGCGACGTGTGCCTTCTCCGCGGGCGACTTCGAGGCCGCCGCGCGCTTCTGCGCCAAGCTGGTGGAGACCTCTCCGGACCATTTCGAACGCTGGTTCAACCTGGGCGTGGCCTGCCAGAAGGTGGGCCGTCACGAGCAGGCTTCCCAAGCCTACTCGGAGGCGGTGCGCATCCGCCCCGAAGCCAAGCAGGCCTGGGTAAACCTGGGCGTGGTGAAACAGGAAATGACCGACCTCGCCGGCGCCCGGCAGGCCTACGAGAAGGCCCTCCAGTTCGTCCCCGACCAGCCGGACGTGCTCTACAACCTGGCCGGGGTGTTCGAGCAGCAGTCGCAGCGGGACGAGGCCGAAAAGCTGTACGCCAAGCTCACGGTTCTCAACCCCGAGTGGGAAGACGCCTGGTTCCGCCTGGGCTACCTGCGCTACCAACGCGCCGATTACCGTGGCGCTATCGAAGCCTTCGAGGAGTGCATCTCCCGCCGCGGCAAGTGGTCCGAGGCCATGCTGAATCTGGCCCTGTCGCACTGGAAGCTTGGCTCGAAGGATGCCGCCAGGCAGGTGTTCGAGAACCTGCTGGCGCTGGAGCCGGATTCGGTCGAGGCATTGCGCGGGTTGTCCGCCCTGGCGGTGGAGCGGCACGAGTACCAGCAGGCCCTGGAACTGCAATCGCGCCTGATCGACCTGGGCGAGCGCAGTCCCGAGTTGTTCTACAACACCGGCCTGCTGTTGCAGCGCTCCGGCCACATCGAGGACGCCATCCGGCTGTACCGCGAAGCCCTCTCCGAGCGGCCCAACTTCGCCGAAGCGTTGCTGAACCTGGGCCACGCTCTGAAGGCCCACGGCCAGACCGACGAAGCCCGCCAGTATTGGCGGCAGGCACTCGACGCCAAGCCCGAACTTGCCCACGGCTACTTCGAGGGGTAACCCCGCGAGCGCCGCGCTGAGCGACACTGAGGTTTGAAGCTCATCAGCGCCAGCCGACGCACCGACATTCCCGCGTTCTACACGCGCTGGTTTCTGCGCCGCCTGGCGGCCGGCTACTGTCATTGGATCAACCCGTTCAACGGGCGTCCCCACCGCGTGTCCCTGCGGCCCGAGGACGTGGCGGGCATCGTCTGCTGGACGCGGAATCCCACCCCCCTGGCCGGGAGTCTGGAGGAGTTGGAGCGCCGCGGCTATCGTTTCGCGTTCCATTTCTCGCTCAACGGCTACCCGGAGGAGATCGAATCGCACAATCCGCCGGTCGCCGCCGCCCTGCGCGCCTTCCGCGACCTGTCCGCACGGCTTTCGCCAGATAGGGTCTGGTGGCGGTACGATCCGATTCTGCTGACCACCGCCACTCCGCCCGCCTGGCACGTGGAGAACTTCTCGCGGCTGGCGGCGGCGTTGGAGGGTTCAACCCGCCGCTGCTATTTCTCCTTCGCCAGTTTCTACCGCAAGGTCGCCCGGAACCTGGATGCCGCGGGGTTGGCGTGGGTGGAACCGGAGGCCGGCCGGAAACTCGACCTGACGGGCCGGCTGCTGCGCATCGCGCGCGAGCACGCCATCGAAATGCTGGCCTGCTGCGACGACAGCCTGCTGGAGGCGGGCGCGGGCAAGGCCCACTGCGTGGACGGCGCCGTCTTCTGCGCCGCCGGCGCTTTCCGGCCGGCGCCCACCCGGAAGGGATGCGGCTGTTCGGAGAGCGTCGACATCGGCGCCTACGATACCTGCGCCTTCGGCTGCCGCTACTGCTACGCCACCAACAGCCGCGGCACCGCGCTGGTCCGGCTGGGCGAGCACGATCCGGAAGATAGCGCCCTGTGGCGGCCCCGAACCATGCGGGGCCGGGACCTGGACGGTCCCGCTATTGCTGGTAGACCTTCAGCCTGCTCCGCGCCGGCGGCCGGGGCGGCAGAGGCGGAGCGGGTTCGGAGACGGTAGCCGAGGGCAGACGGCCGGGCTCCGAGCCGGACGACTTGCGGACCGTGATCGTCCCGCGCCCGGTGGTCAGTTTCAGCGCCGGTCCGGATCCAACCGTGCCGGCCAGCTTGGCGCCGTGTTCTTTGTCCCGGTCGCGGTCTCCCGAGACCCGTAGCGGCTCTCCGTATTCGTTCTCGACGTCGCCGCGCTTGGCCACCGCCGTCAGCTCGAACCGGGCGGTGGACGGCAGCGACATCTGGATGTTGCCCGACCGCGTCTCGACGTCGATCTTGGACAGCGGCACGCGGACGGGACGGATCTCGACGTCGCCCCGCT
>CAYOTD010000287.1:6543-6802 GCA_964406685.1 uncultured Solibacteraceae bacterium
GACGTCGCGCGAGCGCGTGTTCAGCCGGATGGGTCCCACCAGGTTCTCGGCGTTGACCTGCCCCAGCGCCATGCGGATCTGGCCGGGCACCTTTTCCACCGCCAGCTCGGTCTGCGAGTTGTCGAACCGCAGCGGCTTGGAAAGGTTGCGGAACTGCTGATCGCCGGAAAAGGAGCCGCCGATGGTGACCTGGCCCTCGATGTTCTCCAGCTCGATGTCCTGGCCGCGGCTGCTCTTGATGTCCACAGATCCCTTGACT
>CAYOTD010000288.1:0-6768 GCA_964406685.1 uncultured Solibacteraceae bacterium
TCACCGCCGTCATGACGACCAACGCGGTGGAGACATCCGGCTGCACGGTGCCCGCCGAGGTGAGCTCGTTCGTCCCCACCGACGCGCGCGTGTACCTGTACTTCGCCGTCAGAGACGCCGCCGTGGGCGACGTCGCCAAGGTCGAGTACCGGTATCCCGACGGCACGCTTCTTCGGTCCGCCGCCTGGAACCCGGTCACCACCGCCGGCAGCTACTGCTATTCCTGGTCGCAGGCGATCGCCGGCGGTCCCATGGCTTCGGTGTTGGGGATCTACACGGTCCAGGTCCACTGGAATGATGTCCCGATCGCCTCGGTGCGCTTCTCGATTCAGGAGCCGGGGCTCACCACCGAACAGAAGCTCTTCGATTTCCAGGTCCTGGCATCGCTTTACGCGAAGCGGTACGCGCACACCGACTGGAAAAAAACGCTGTTCAGCGTCGATCCTCTCGATCTGACTCCCTGGGCCGACGCGGTCCGGGCCTCGCGCGATGACACCGAGTACCTGGCCATCCTGGTGAAATACGTCGCCTCGTTCAACGACTCCCACGCGAGCTACAGCGTCCCGACGGACTTCTACGCCTACCTCGGGTTCCGCGCGGATGCGTACTTCGACGAGGGACGCCAGAATTACTCCGTTCTCATCGATTCGATCAGCCGCACGGTGCTGCCACTGGATCGCTATCCCTTCGAGACCGGCGACGAGGTGCTTTCGGTGGACGGGGTCAAGGTGGCGGACCTGATCGAACAACTCGGCAAGTACCTTTCCTCGGGCAACGCGCAGGCGAAGACTCGTGAGGCTGCGTCGTACATCCCGCTTCGCTATCAAAGCACCTTTCCGCAGGCGCACCTGCTGGAAGGGACTGCCTCGGTGGAAATCAGACGACAGTCGGGAACCGTGAGCACGCACGTCATTCCCTGGCGCAAGTACTACTCGCCGCTGACGCGCATTGGCCGGTCGCCCATGCCGAAGCTCAACGCGGCCGTCCCGCGCGCCGCCGAAGCCGGCCAGGAGCCACCCTACATGCGGACTCTGGCCCGTTTCCAGAATGAGAGAGTCAGGATTCCGGGCGAGATCCTGGGCCTCGGGAGCCTGACCCCGGTCTGGAGCCGTCCGGAGGATTTCGTGCAACGGTTGGGCGCCGGCATCGCAGATTACTACTTCTCCGGAACGATGACCTCCCGCGGACTCCGCCTCGGCTACCTGCGCATTCCCGATTTCTCTCCCGACAGTTCCTCCGCCGCGCTCCGGCAACTGAACACGGAGATCGAGTTCCTCGAGCAGAACACCGATGGGCTGGTAGTGGACGTCATGCGCAACCCGGGCGGCAATTCCTGCTATGGCGAGGAGATTCTCCGGCGCCTGATCCCCACCAATTGGCGCGCGATGGGACGCCGGCTGCGCGTCACTTGGGAGGATATTGCGGACCTCGAGTATGACCTTTACGTGAGCCGTTACTACAGCGCCGACCAGGCTACCATCGAACTGCTCGAAGCCCGCCTGAACAACCTCCGCCAGGCCTACAGCGGCAGCACCCTCACCGAGCCCGTGTCCCTTTGCGCTTCGGGCATGGACCGCACTCCCGCCTCTGTCGCGTACACCAAGCCGATCCTGCTGCTGACCGACGAGTTCAGCGCCTCGGCGGCGGAGTCTTTCGCGGCCCAGTTCCAGGACAACAAGCGCGGCAAGATCTACGGCTGGCGAACCAACGGCGCCGGCGGCACTGTGATGGATCAGACGGCGGGCTTTTACTCGGAAGGCGGAACGGCGAGCGTCACCATCGCGCAGCAGTGGCGCCCGGAGCCAATCGAAACCTCCGACTACCCGAAGTCGAACCTGGTGGAGAACGTCGGCGTCCGCCCCGACATCCTGGCCGACTACATGAGCCGGGAGAACTTCCGCCAGAACGGCAAGCTCTTTCTCGACGGTTTCCTGGAGGCCATCGCCGCCGAGATCGAGAAGACCCGGTAGGGCCGGTTTCAGACTTCCTGGGGGACAGCCTTGGCGCCGTCGATCAGCGTCACAACCTGGTGCACGAGATTCTTCATCGCCATGGACTGGGCCTGAAGCTGCTCCGCCGCGGCCGCCGTCTCCTCCGAACTGGCGGCGTTGGACTGGGTGACGTGGTCGATCTCGCCCACCGCGGAGTTGATCTCTCCCACTCCCGCGGCGTGCGCCTGCGCCGCGGTGGTGATCTGCGTGATCCGGCGGCCGGCCTCGTCGGTCTTTCCCACCATCTGCCGGAAGGCTTCCGCCAGCCGCGTGCTGACCGTGACTCCCTGCCGGGTGTTCGTGATGGTCTCACCGATCAGATCGGCGCTCTCGCGCGAGGCGGTGGCGGTGCGCTGCGCCAGGTTGCGGACCTCGGCGGCGACCACGGCGAAACCGGCCCCAGCCTCGCCCGCGCGCGCCGCCTCCACCGCCGCGTTCAGCGACAGGATGTTGGTCTGGAACGCGATGTCGTCGATGCTGCGGACGATCCGCTTGATCTCCTCGCCGGAATTGCCGATCTCGCGCACCGCCTCCCCCATCTGTTCCATCTGCCGGCCAGCGTCGTTCACCGCCGACCCCACCTCCGCCATCAGGGTCTCCGCTCCGCGCGCATCGGCCGAATCGGTTTCGAAAGCCGCCGTGAGATGCTGAAGCGAAGTGGTAGTCTGCTCGACGGCCGAAGCCTGCCGCGACGCGCCCGCCGCTACGGCCTGGCTGGCGGTGGCAACCTGCTCGGCCGCCGCAGCAATATGAGCCGCGCCCTGGAGCAACTGGGCGGCGATGGCCCGCGCCGGCCGCCCCACGGTGCGGCTGAGCCAGATCGAACTACCGACGGCGATCAGGCAGCCCGCCAGCACGACTCCCAACAGCGTCAGAATCAGAATCCGGATCTCCGCCTCGACATCGTCCACGTAGATCCCCGAGCCGACGATCCACCCCCACGGTTCGTACGCCTTCACGTAGGAGATCTTGGGAACCGGTTTCGAGGCGCCCGGTTTGGCCCAGCGGTAGTTTACCAGCCCCTGCCCGTTGGCCCGGCAGACGGCGGCCATCTCGACGAACAGCGCCTTGCCGTCCGGGTCGCGGTAATCACGCAGATCCTTGCCGTTCAGCGCCGCCTGGAAGGGGTGCATGACCATGCGGGGCGTCATGTCGTTGATCCAGAAGTAGTTGTTCTGGCCGTAGCGCAGGCCGGCGACCATCCGCATCGCCGCGCTCTGCGCTTGTTCCCGCGTCAGGTTTCCCGCCGCCGCCTGCTCTCCGTGATCGCGGATCACCCCCCAGGCCACCTCGACCAGGCGCCGCGTCGCCTCCCGCTTGGCCGAATAAGCCGATTCCCGGACGCGCGGAACCAACCAGACCGCGGCGGCCACGAAACAGAGGACTGTCAGCCCTCCCGCGACAAGGATCTTGCCCGACAGTGACATTGATCGCCCGGGCGCGGCCATATCTCCTCCCCGTTCCCGCAACCGGCATCATTCCACAGGACACCGACACACATTAGTCTTTATCGTCTCGTTCGTCATTCCTCTTGACGAGAATGCGCGTCCAGCGCACACTATAGGCATCGATAGTCGATGGATTGAATTACGATGCCTAAGAATAGCCCCGAACTTCTTCCCGGCACCCTCGACATGCTGATCCTGAAGACGCTGTCGCGGGGGCCCAACCACGGCTACGGAATCGCGCAGAGCATCCAGCGGGTCTCTCAGGACGCCCTGCACATCGGCGAAGGGTCGCTGTACCCGGCGCTCCAGCGGCTGCTGGTCAACGAGTGGGTGCGGGCGGAATGGGGCGTCTCGGAGACCGGCCGCAAGGTCCGCCTCTACACCATCACCCCGGCCGGCCGGAAGCGCCTCAGCCAGGAAATCGAGGACTTCGGTTTCCTGCTGGCCGGCATCGGCCGCGTCCTGGAGACCGCATGAAAGCCTGGAACCGCATTCGCCTGTGGGCCGCGCGTCCGCGGCTGGAAGCCGAACTCAGGGAGGAGATGGCCGCCCACCGCGAGATGCTCGAAGAAAAGCTCCGGGGCGAGGGGATGTCCCCGGAAGAGGCGCGCCTGACGGCCCGGCGCCGGTTTGGCGGGGAGCTTAGTGCACGAGAGCAGAGCCGGGACGAGTGGGGGTTCGCCTGGCTGGACGCGATCCTCCGCGACCTCCGCTTTGCCGGACGCCTCCTCCGCCGCCGGCCCGTGCTCACCGCCGCCGCGGTGCTGACCCTGGCGCTGGGCGTGGGGGCCAACACGGCGGTGGTCAGCGTCCTTCAAACGGTCCTGCTGAACCCGTATGGGTTGAGAGATGCCGGACGTGTCCAGGTGGCGACCGTCCGCTTTGAAAGCCTCAACATGCGCGACGCCAACACTTCCGGGGTCGAGTTCCGCGAACTGCAATCGATGTCCGACGTCTTCTCGGCGGTTGCCACGCAGGAGGGCCGGTCCTGGACCGCCGAGGTTGCGGGAGAGCCTGTGCGCCTGCTGGGCCGGGCCGTGACGCCGGACCTATTCCGCGTCTTCGGAACCCAGCCTTTGGCGGGACGATTCTTCACCGCGGAGGACAGGGAATCGGTGGTGCTGTCCCACGGCCTATGGCGGTCCGGGTTCGGGGCGGACCCCTCGGTCATCGGAGGAGTCCTCATGCTCGACGGCAAGCCGCACCGCATCGTGGGTATCGCGCCCGAACGCTTCCGCTATCCCGCCGATGCCCAGATCTGGACGCCCTTGATCCTGTCGCCGGCCCGGCTGAGCGAGCGCGGCAACAACATGAATCTGACCCTTCTGGCCCGCCTGAAAGAAGGCGTGACGCCCACCCAGGCGGCCAATCGGGTGAGCGACTACGTCGCGGCCCTCAAGGCCAGCGGATCGGCCGACGGGCGCGAGATGACCAAGTTCGGCTACTATGTCGATCTCAAGTCCCTCGCCCGGCACGTCTCGGGCGATCTCCAGGGGCCGCTCATACTTGTGTGGGCCGCTGCGCTGGTGGTGCTCGCCGCGGGTTGCGCCAACGTTGCCGTGCTGCTGCTGTCCCGCACGGCCGGCCGCCGGCGGGAGATGGCCATTCGCCTCGCCCTCGGAGCGACGCGCTGGCAGATCGTCCGTCAGTTGCTTGTGGAAAGCCTGGTGTTAGGAGCACTGGGCGGCGCGGCGGGGATCGCGGTCGCCTTGGCGGCCGTCTCGTCGCTGACGGAGTTGCCGATCCCCGAAAGGCGGCTGCTGGAACTGGCGGTCCTGGATCAGCGGCAGATGCTCCTCGGTCTGGCGCTGTCCCTGCTCAGCGGGTTGATCTTCGGTATCGCGCCCGCCATCCAGCTTCTGCGCGAGAGCCAGGTCTCCGCCCTGGCGCGCAGCCGCCGGCGCCGCTTCCAGGACGTCTTCGTCGCGGCCGAGGTCGCCGCGGCCCTGCTGCTGGTCGTCACGACGGGATTGCTGTTGCGCAGCTTCTGGACCGTTCGGCAGGTCCGTCCGGGCTTCGATTCCGCCAATCTCACCACGGCCTACCTTCTGAAGCCGGGAAACGATCCCGGCTTTGTCGCGCGCCTGGAGGAGGCCGTGCCGTCTTCCGGTGGCGTGCACTCGGCGGCGTTGGTCTACCCGCTGCCATACAGCGGCGAAGACCTGCTCAGCCTGTTCTCCATCAGGGGCAGGCAACGCCAGCCGGGGGAGCCGGAATGGCTGGGCAGAGCCTACTTCATCTCCCCCAGTTACTTCGAGACGCTGCGTGTCCCGATTCTGCGAGGGCGCGGTTTGCTGGAAACCGACGGCGCCGGCACTCCCCTGGTGTGCGTGATCGACGCTTCCCTGGCGAAGCGCTTCTTCCCCAACCAGGAGCCTCTTGGGCAGGAGATCCGCATGTACAAGGGTTGGGCGCGCATCGTCGGCATCGCCGCTCCCATTCGCGCCAGCACGCTCGAGGAAGGTCCGCAAGCTACGGTCTATTACTCCAACATCCAGGTGCCTCTGTTCTCCCGGGTGGCGATGCTGGTGCGGTCGCCCGCGGCGGCCGGCGCGGTAATCCGCGACGCGGTCCGCCGGACCAACGGCTCGGTGCCGGTGTTTGACGTCCGCTCGATGGAGGACCGCATCACCGAGTCCTTCGGCCTCCGCCGTGTGATGGCGCTGCTGGTCTGCGCTTTCGCGGCCGTCTGCCTGCTGCTGGCGGCGGTGGGGTTGCACGGCGTGGTGGCGCAGGGGGTGGGCGAGCGGACCTCCGAGATCGGCGTGCGGCTGGCCCTGGGGGCCAGTCCCGGGCAGATTCTGGCGCGGTTCCTTGCCGAGGGGCTGCGCGCGGGCGCCGCCGGGCTGCTGATCGGGCTGGCGGCCACGGTATTCGTGCAGCGATGGCTCGCCGGCCTGCTCTACGAGGTGAAGCCCTTCGACCCGCCCACCTTCGTGGCGGCCGGTGCGGGGGTGATCACCGTAGTCCTGCTGGCGGTATGGTGGCCGGCGTGCCGGGCCTCGCGCATCGACCCGCAGGCCGTGCTCCGCTATGAATGACGCATCACTTCACCGGCGCGGCGCAGGTGAAGCTGGCCGCGTCGTTGGTGTCGCCCGAGCCGTTGTAGCGCGCCAACTGCGGGTACGGGCACAGCGGGCGGGTCAGCGGTTTGGAGGGATCGCCCACGGCCGTGCCCCGGCCGACGATCCGGTCCGGCGCGATGCCTTTCTCGACCCACCGCTCCAACGCTGCCAGGATGTCGGATTCCGGGTCGCCGCTGCCCGCTGCGCCACGCGATCCGCTGTTGCCGAAATTGCACGGCCCGATGCCGCCCGCGCAGTGTCCCA
>CAYOTD010000289.1:0-6765 GCA_964406685.1 uncultured Solibacteraceae bacterium
GGCAAGCCTTGCGCGGGAAGAAGACGAGCCCCGGCGGGTACCGGGGCTCGTGAGAGGCAATGGCGCCACGGCAGGGACTACCAGCCGCGGTTGGCCATCTTCTGGGTCTCGTCGAGGGTGCGAATGTCGATGCCGGTCATGGCGGCACCCTCCAGCCCGCGACAGGCCTTGGCGACCTCCAGCGGGTCTTCGTAGTACGTGGTGGCATGGACGATGGCCTTGGCCCTTGCGGCGGGGTCCTCGCTCTTGAAGATGCCGCTGCCGACGAACACCGTCTCGGCCCCAAGCTGCATCATCAGAGCCGCGTCGGCGGGAGTGGCGATGCCGCCGGCCGAGAAGTTCGGCACCGGCAGCTTGCCGTTGGCGGCCACATACTCGACCAGTTCCAGCGGCGCGCCCAGGTTCTTGGCTTCGTGCACCAACTCCTCGTGGCCCAGCACGGTGAGCTGCTTCATTTCCTTGACGATGGTCCGGATATGGCGCACAGCCTCGACGATGTTGCCCGACCCCGCTTCGCCCTTGGTGCGGATCATGGCCGCGCCCTCGGCGATGCGCCGCAGGGCTTCGCCCAGGTTGCGCGCGCCGCAGACGAAGGGCACCTTGAAGGGGCGCTTGTCGATGTGATGCTCTTCATCGGCCGGAGTCAGCACTTCGCTTTCGTCGATGTAGTCGACTTCGAGCGCCTCCAGCACCTTGGCCTCCATGAAGTGGCCGATGCGCGCCTTGGCCATCACCGGAATGCTGACGGTCTCCATGATCTCGCGGATCTTGCGGATGGGCGCCATGCGCGCCACCCCGCCTTCCTTGCGGATATCGGCCGGCACGCGCTCCAGCGCCATCACCGCGGAGGCGCCCGCCTTCTCGGCGATGAGGGCCTGCTCGGCGTTGGTGACGTCCATGATGACGCCGCCCTTGAGCATCTCGGCCAGGCCGACTTTCACTCGAAACGTCTCGTCCAGAAACTGCATCGTGTCCTCCCTACCTATAACGTGTCGTATCAAACCATCGCCGGAGCGGGGTCGATCCGGCCGGCGTGGCGGATGCGTTCCAACTCGCCCGCGAACAGCCTCCCAAGCGCGGCGACTCCCTTCCGGATCTCGGCCGGCTCCAGGCCGGCAAAACTCAAACGCAGCCCGCCCGGCTCGTGCCGGGAAACCGCGAAGTAGCGGGCGGGCAGATAGGCCACGCCCTCACGCTGCGCGCGCGGCAGCAACTCGCCGGCGTCCAGCGGATCGGGCAGCCGCACCCACAGGTTCATGCCGCCCTGCGGCCGCGTGAAGCGCGTCCCCCCGGGCAGGTGGCGATGGCAGGCGTCCAGCACTGCGGCCAATCGCTCGCCACCGGCGGCGACGATGCGGGCATGGTGCGCGGCCAGCCGCCCGGACTCGGCGAAGCGCAGCAGAATGGCCTGGGAAAGCTGGTCGGTGTGCAGATCGGTCAACTGCTTGGCCTCGGCCAGGTGGGAAATGAGCGTACGCGGCGCCACCACCCAACCCACCCGCAGTCCGGGGAACGCGATCTTGGAGAAACTCCTCAGTAGCACCGTGTCTCCCGCCTCGTCCAGTTGCCGGATGGTGGGCAGCGGATCGCCCGCGTAGCGCAGGCCGCCATAGATGTCGTTCTCTACCAGTGCCAGCCGCGCCTGCCGGGCCAGCCGCAGAATGGCAAGGCGCGCCTCCAGCGGCAGAGTCGCGCCGGTGGGGTTCTGGAAGTTGGGCGTGACCACCAGCAGGCGGGCGCGGTGCACGGCCAGGGCGCGCTCCAGCGGCTCGATCTCGATGCCGGCCGGGCCCACGGGAATGCCCACCAGGTTGGCGGCCGAGCGCTGGAACAGCGTTCGCAATCCGGGATAGACGGGATCTTCCACCAGCACCGTGTCGCCCGCCTTGATCAGGACGCGCTGCACCAAATCGAGAGCCTGCTGGCAGCCGCTGGTGACGATCACGTCGTCGTGCTCGCGCGCCAGTCCCTCGCGGCGTGCCTCCGCCATCAGATAGTGGCGCAAGGGCGGGTAGCCGGCCGGCGATCCCAGTTGCAGAATCTGGGCCGCGCGCCCCGAGGTCAGCACCTCGTCGCAGGCGGCGCGGAACTCGTCTAAGGGAAACAGCCGCTCCGAGGGCCGCGAGGTGGCGAAGCTGATGGCGCTATCCTGCGCCGGCGGCGCCACCTCCCCACCCAGCATCTCCTCCCAGTCGAGCGGAACCGCCCGTTCGGCACCGCTGACAAAGCTGCCGCGGCCCACGTGGCCCTGGATGAGCTGGTCGGCCTCGAGTAACTCATAGGCGGCCGACACGGTGGTCCGGTTCAGTCCAAGTTGGGTGGCAAGTTCGCGTGTGGGGGGCAGGCGTTCGCCCCGCGCCAACGTCCCAGCTTCGATCATTTCCTTAATGCTGCGATACAGTTGGCGATAGAGCGGCACCTCCGCATCGTGCTGCAACTGGATCTGGCGCCACATGCCGGTCTGGGCACAATCTACCATATTGGCTGGTGGCTGGCAAGCCAATCGGAAGCTGTCCACTTTCTGCTAGAATCGTCAAGATCCTCATGAGGCACTCCCTTCGGCTGGTCGCCCTCGCCGCCGCCGCGAGCCTTCTCGCGGCCAGTCTGGCTCCGGCGGCCGGAAGAAAGAAGAAACGGGACCAGGAGGAATCCACCCAGACCCTCGAGGTCCCGAAAGAGCCGCCCCAGGCCATCGTCGCCGACGCGTCCCGGCTCGCCTTTCACGTCTCGGCGCTGTCGGCCAAGGGCCTGCTGTCGCAGCAGGTGCGGGACGCGCTCAAGGACCTCCAGCGGCAGACGCGCGGCGCCTCCATCGTCAAACTGCGTGCCTTCGTGGCCGGTTCGGGCGACATGCGCCGGGTCCAGTCCATCGTAAGCGAGACGTTTACCGACCGCCATCAGCCGTTGCCGGCGCTGAGCGTGGTCCAGGTGGGCGGACTCCCGCTGGTGGGCGCGCAGGTGGTGCTGGAATCGATCTCGGTGGCCAAACGCCCCGTCAACCCGCACGGCCTGGCTTTCATCTCCGGCCAGCAGGAAAGAAGCGCGGGGCCCGCGGCGGCCGCGGCGCCGCTGGTGGAACGATCGCTGGCGGGGCTGGACAAGGCGGTGCGCGCGGCCGGCTCCGATCCCAAAGACGTGATGCGCGTCACCTGCTTTGTGGGCACGCTCTCCGACGTCAACACGGTGCGGGCCGCGGTGGCGCGGCGGTTTCCCAGCGCGGCCTGGAACGTGGTCGAAGTGCAGCGCGCGGTGGTGCGTGGCATCGCCGAGTGCGAGGCCGTGGCGCGGCTGCGCGCGGCGCCCGAGGCTCCGCTTCGGCTGTTGAACCCGGAAGGCCTGACCCGGTCTCCGTACTACTCGCAGATCGCCCTGGTCGGG
The DNA here is from genome assembly GCA_964406685.1 of uncultured Solibacteraceae bacterium. Classification (GTDB taxonomy): domain Bacteria; phylum Acidobacteriota; class Terriglobia; order Bryobacterales; family Bryobacteraceae; genus JACQZT01. The sequence goes on from CAYOTD010000289.1 coordinate 3,379, forward strand.
CCGGTGCGCGTGGCGATCAGCGGAACGCAGATGGCCTTCGGTTACCAGGAGCAGGACCTGCGGCTGGCATTCCAGCGGCTGGCCAAGGCGATCGAATCGGTGGGCGGGCGGCTGACCAACATCGCCATGGCCAGTCTCTACCCCTTGTCGGACCGGATGACCGACCAGATCCGCGCCGTGCGCGCCGAGTTCTACGAGAAAGGGCGCCCCCCGGCCAGCACGATGCTGAGCTTCGAAGGACTGCCCTCGCTGGAAGCCTCCTTCGCGGTGGACGTCATCGTCGTCCTTTGATCGCGCTCCGCACCCGCTCGTACTCCTCGTGGATGAACGCCTCGCCGTAGCGCCGCTCCAGGCGGCGGATGGCGAAGTGGCCGTGCGCGACGTTCTGAAAGTGGCGTGTGAACAGCAGATTGACGGCGCTGCCGGCACCGGCGCCCACCACCGGCACGGCCTGCGCGGCGGCCTTCTCCGACACCGTCACGCCGAACCGGGCGGCGATCTGGGCCAGGAAGCGGACAATCGGGGGTGCGCTTTCCTGTGCAATGCCGCGTTCAGCGATGTAGGTGGCGGCGTCGCGCAACGCCATGGCCATGGCGGCGCGGACCGCGTAGTAAGTGGTCTCGCCGGCATCGTCCTTGGGGCTGCCACCGCCGAGGGCGAACACTTGCAGGCAGGCCAGCCGCGCCGCCGGGTCGCCGAGATCCTCGCCTTCGCTGCGCGCGATGTCGGCGATGGAACGCAGCATGATCGTCGTCGAGACCGGCAGTTCGGCGGCCAGGGCGGCGATGCCGAAGAAGCCGCCCACCGCGCCCGAAGCCGTCGCCAGGGCCTGGTGCAAGCGGTCGGAAGAGTCCGCAGCGTCTCCGCCCAGGGTTCGCATGGCCGTGTCGAAGCACCGTTCCAGCGCGGTTTGCGCGGCCTTGCGGACGGTTTCGCGGGCCGCTTCCGGAAGCCGGTCCAGGAGCCGCTCCACCGGTGTGCCCACCAGGTTGGCGAGTTGCACCACGAGGTTGGTGGATTCGAGCCGGCGCACGGCTTCCTCCAGCGCGTCGGCATCCGCCCGCGACCAGCCCGCCGGCACCAGGCTCGTTTCCATAGGCTACTCCCATGGTAGCGGAGCGGTGCGCGATCCTGTAGCCTCTCGATATGAGACGAATCGTGTGGGCTGTGCTGAGCGCGGCATGCGCCTTCGCCGCCGAGGCCACCATCGAGATCGACGCCTCGCACCCGGCGCCGTACCGGATTCCACGAACCATCTTCGGGACCTTCCTCGAACCCATCGGCAAGTCGATCTATCCGGGGCTGTGGGCGCAGGTGCTGGAGAATCCCAGTTTCGAGGAGAATCTCTGGAGCGCCGACAACCTCCGCCGCCGCATCGACGACGAACCCGCCCTCGCCCGCGCCTCGGCGTCCGGCCTGCCGCACCCGTGGGAACCGCTCGATTACGGGCAGGGCATGCGCTACGAACCGCGCTGGGGCGATGCTGCCAACTCCTCCCGCTCGCTCTATCTGATGACCCTGCCGGGCAAGGAAACCGGCGTGCGCCAGGCGGTCCACCTGCCGGTCCATCGCGTCGAGCGCTTCACCGGCAGCGTGTGGGTGAAGCACACCGAGGGACCGGCCGCGCTGACCGTTTCGCTGCGGCGGCGCAACCGCGTGGGAGAAGTGCTGGCGCGCGCGCCAATCGCGCTCAATGGCCGCGACTGGCGCCGCTACGAGTTCTCCCTCGATCTGAAGCCCGGCGCGGTGGCGCGGCTCGAGCCGGTCGACTTCGTCCTTTCGGCGGAGAACGAAACGCGCGCACTGCTGGACCAGGCGTTCCTGTTCCCGGCCGATCACTTGGGCGGCCTGGATCCCGACATGGTCGAGATGTGTCGCGCGCTGCGCACTCCCTTAGTCCGCTTCGGCGGCAACTACACCTCGGGCTATCACTGGCGCGACGGGGTGGGCCCGATGGACAAGCGCGTCAGCATGTTGAACCAGGCCTGGGGAATGCCCGAGTACAATCACTTCGGCACGGATGAGTTTCTCGACTTCTGCCGGCGTGTGGGTGCCGAGCCGCAGATCTGCCTCAATCTGGGCAGCGGCACGCCTGAGGAGGCCGCCGAATGGGTCCGGTATGTCAACGCGAAGATGGGCCGCGACGGGCTGCTGTGGGAGTTGGGCAACGAGTTGTGGGGCACGTTCCAGATCGGCTATCCCACGATCGACCGCGTGGCCGAGCGCACGCGCCGGTTCCGCGAAGCCGTGCGCGCGGTGGATACCAAGGCGCGCCTGATCGCCACCGGCCAGGATCCCGACCATTTCCGCGAATGGAATGCGCGCCAGTTGACCCTGCCCGCCGGATCGTTCGACTATCTGGCGACGCACTTCGTCGTGGGCAACGGCAACGTGCGCCGGAAGGAAGCGACGCCCGAGTTCCTCGCGCAATCGGCCCTGGCGCTGCCGGTCGGCCTGGAGCGCGCGTTGCGCGAGATGAAGAAGCAGATCGACGAGGCGGGGGCGGGGGAGCGCGTGAAGATCGCCTTCACCGAGTGGCTGTTCCACGGCCCCGACGACCGCGTGCCGCGCTTCACCAACCTGGGCGGAGCGCTGTGCACGGCGGGCTTCCTCAACACGCTGATCCGCGTGGCCGGTTTCACGCCCGTCTCCGACATGACGGGCCTGATCGAATTCGGCGGGGTATGGAAGAAGCGCGGGCGGGTCTACGGCGTGCCGGCCTACTGGGCTTTCCGTATGTACTCGACCGCGGACATCGCGACGCCGGTGGAAACCCGCGTGAAGGTCGAAACCTACGACGTGACCGAAGGCAACAACCGCATCCCCGAGATTCCGGCTGTCCCGTACCTCGACGTGGTAGCGGCGCGCAACGAAACCGGCGGCCTGCTAACGCTGTTCGTCGTGAACCGCCACCTGACGCGAGACCTGACAGCGGAGTTGAGGATCAGGGGTTTCACCCCCGCGGCCGAAGCGCGTGCCCAAACCCTCTCCGGCACCAGCATCTACCAGCCCAACGACGAAGCGCGCCCCGAAGCTGTCCACCCGTTGGAATCGGTGGTGCGCGTGGGGCCGCAATGCATCTTCCCCCGCGCCAGCGTCACGGTGCTGGAATTTCGCCGAAGCGGGACGTAGGCGTCCCGCGCGGGTCCGGAAGCGAGCGCCTGTATTCGCTTTTTATTCGCCATCTGCGTTATACTGTTCGCATGTCGCTGAAGCTGTACATGGTGACCTGCGACCTCAGGCCGGCGGACGACTACCAGTCGCTGCGGGCGCGGCTTCGCGCGCTGGATGCGCAGCAGTTGCTCAACGCCCAGTGGGCGCTGCGCTCCACCTACACGGCGACCGAGCTGCGCGACCTGCTGCGCGCCTTCCTGCACGAGGGCGATC
>CAYOTD010000290.1:0-6746 GCA_964406685.1 uncultured Solibacteraceae bacterium
CGACGGCGTCCATCGTGAACCGTCCGCAGGCGACATGATCCGGGTGGGCGTTGACGCCGTTGGGATCGAAGGTGACGACTACGCGCGGCCGTGCGCGCCGGAGATGAGCGATCAGGCGGCCGCGGATCTCGTCCGGCGGCACCGTCGCCAGACCGCGGTCAGGATAACCGAGGAAGTGAACCTCAGCGATACCGAGGACTCCCGCCGCGGCGTGCGTCTCCGCTTCCCGGACACGCGCCAACTCTTCCCGCGCACAGACGGGTGGATCGCCCGCAGTACCCTGCTCACCGGAGGTGGCCGAGATCAGCTCCAGACGGCAACCGGCCTCGGCGTATCGCCGAATGATGCCGGCGGTGAAGAAGCTCTCATCGTCGGGGTGGGCGAAGCTGAGCAGAACCGAGTGGTTGACTTCCGGCACAGTGGAGCCCTAAGTTAGATCATCGAATAAGGAGCCCCATGGAATCAAAAGCCCTTTCCCGGCGTGGCTTGTTTGCGGTCGCGGCCACTGGAGTGGTGAGCGCCAAGGCCCGCTATCAACCGAGAATCGCCGCTCAAGTCTACGTCTGGACCCAGGTCTTCGGAGCGCAGAAGAAGCCCCTTGTCGACGGCCTGCCGGAGATCTTTGAGACGACCCGCAAGGTGGGCTACACGCGGATGGAACTGATCTCAAGTTTCATCACGAACGAGACCCTGCCGACAACCCAGGCCCAGATTCGCAAACACGGGCTCCAGATTCCGATCGTCTACCACGGCGGTCCGTTGCACGAGGCCGCGGGCGCCGAAAAGACCACGGCCGAGATTCTCCAGGTGGCCGAGCGGGCAAAGTCGATTGGCGCGTCGATCATCAACACGAATCCCAACCCGAAGCCAAAGAAGGAACCCAAGACCGACGCCGAACTGGAGTTTCAGGCGCGCGCCGTCAACCGGATTGCCGAGGCGCTCGCCAAGCGCGGTATGGGTCTGGTGCTCCACCACCACGACCCGGAGATGGCCAACGGCGCCCGCGAGTGGCGCCACCTGCTGCGTAATACCGACCCCAAGCTTGTCGGTCTGTGCCCGGATTTTGACTGGATCATTCAGGGAGGGCAGGAGCCGTTCGCGCTGCTCAAGGAGGCCGGCGCGCGCGTGCGCAGTTTTCACCTGCGCAATGCTCGCGGCAAGGTGTGGACGCAATCCGTGGGCGAGGGCGACTACGACTATCCCGCGCTGGCGCGATTCCTGCGGGAGAGCGGATTTGAGGGGCACTTGGTGGTCGAGTTGGCGTATCACCGCGACACGCAGCTCACGCGTCCGTTGGGCGAGAACCTGCGGATGAGCCGCGAGTACGTGGCGAAGACCTTTAGCGCCCGATGATTTCGGCGATGCACACCGGGCGGTGTTCGGCCAGCGACAGATAGCAGGCCTCCACCAGCGCCATTGTCTTCAGGTTGTCGCGGGCGGAGATCGCCGGCTCGGCGCCCGTGGCTAGGCCTTCGAGCAACTGCCCCATCGTGCCCTGGAAGGCATCGGGGAACCAGACTTCCTTCCACCTGGGTTCGAACCAGGTGTTGGGTGCGCGCAACGTCGAGAACCGGATGGTGGAAGGGACGGCGTTAGGATATGCGGGCCAGCCGATGGTGCCGCAGGCCAGACCCTCGGTGCCCTCGACGCGCCACTTGATGTAGTTGTCGCCGGCGGCTCCTTCCCGCACGGGTCCGCCCCAGACGTCGTCCCAGGCCGTCGCGCGCAGGCCGTTCGCGTACTCGAGGATGTAAAGGGGGATGCCGTCGCGATGCGCGAAGTCCGCCCGCGGATCCGGGCGCGCGCTGACGTAGACGCTCTCCGGATCGCCGAACAGATAGCGGAAGGCGTCCAGGTGATGAATGCTCATGATCATCAGCGTGAGCCGGTCGGAGCTGCGCGCCCACGGCTTGCGGTGCGTGGTGGTGCGCATCTCGATGGTGCCCAGCACCGGCTCGCCCAGGTCGCCCCGGTCCAGCAACGTCTTGCAGGCGCGGATCGACTGGTCGTAGCGCATGTTCTGATTCACGCTCAGGACGATGCCCGCTCCCTCGCACATCTCGACGACCTCTCTGGCCTGATCGTAAGCGGGCGCAAGCGGTTTCTGTGCGAGCACGCCTCTGAGATGGCCGGCGTGCTTGACTACCTCTCGCATCACCCCGGGCTGTTCGGCCGGCGGAACCGCAATGTCTAGGACCTCGATGGATTCGTCCCGCAGCAACTCCGCAACCGTGTCGTAGACTTTGGGGATGCGGCGCAACGCCGCCACCTCGCGCGCCTGTGCGGTGTCCGCGCAAGCGATTGCCTGGACGTTGAACCCGGCTCGTTCATACGCGACCAGGTGAACGTCGCGGACTATGAACCCGGCTCCAATGACGCCGATCGGGAAGTCCTTCTTCCGCGGTGGCTGCGGCATGTGTTGCAGGTTGAGGTCGATCATCAAACTGGGAGTATAGGAGAGCGCCGCCCGCGCGCGCAATCTAACCCATGTAGGCCGCGCGGCGCAGTCCGCGATCAAGAGGAGTTTCATACCCAACCAGGCAGAACTGGTCAAGAGCAAACAGCACGACGACGTCCACCTCGCCCAGTGCCATCCGCGCCTCTTTGAGCCATGCTGTCGAGGAGTCGCTGATGCCGACCAGGTGGCTGCGCTGGTCGTTGGGGAAGCCATAGCTCTTGCTGGTGGCGATCGACTGCTTGCTGAGATCCAGGTTTCGCTGGTAGGTGTAGGTGAAGCTCTCAGTCTTGAGACAGTCCAGTGTTGACGGTGTCCAGTAGGCGGTCGGATAGTTCACGGCCGTGTTGAGCGCGGTCTCGTTCACATCGGGAGGGTACAACACCTCGAACCGGCAGTTGGGATGCGTCGCCCGCACATAGCTCATGATCTGGCTGGTGAACGACCCGACAAGCTGGGACAGAAACGCTACTTCGTCGGGATAGAGGGCAGGATTTGCTGTGTTGGTCGTAATCACGGCCATCTCACGCCCATAGACCGACTGGAAGGCGGTCTTGGTGTAATCGTCGTAGAAGGGCATTCCGGTCGAGTCGGGGAAATACCACCACTGCACTTCGCCGAACTGGAGGTACGGAACCTGCCCCGCCTCCACCTGCACATCGGCCATCGCGAGGTACACATCCTTCCAGAACGCGAGGCTGGTTGGCGAGAAGTTGGTTTGCAGGGCGGGGGTGGTCAGTAGGGCCGCGCCGCCTCCCGGATAGCGCTGGGCGATGCCTGCCGAAAGGGTCGGATCACCGTGCTGTAACTCCATGCTGAACGCGGCCGTGCAGTCGATATCGTAATCATTGAGTGCCGCCACGTAACTCCGGCTCCAGTCCCGCACCGCCCGGTTGATGCGCGGCGTCGCGCTGAGGTCGGTTCGCCAATCGCCGTCCACGCCGCCAGTGAACATCGAACCGCTGGCTTGCGCGAAGTCGGACGGGCTGGCCGAGAGCGTGATCTTGTTCCCGTCGGTGCCCATGCTCCGCGAGTAGATGGAAAGCGTCGTTCCATCAGCCTCGGCGCGAATCGCGGTGTAACCGCTATTGATCTGCAATTCGAACGCCTTCGCCACGGTCGCCGCCGTATCGCCCACCAGGTTCAGATGCTGGAGCATCGTAGTGGTCGTATTGTCCGTCCGCCCGATCACAATCTCGGTGATACCACTGACGGTCGGAGAACCGACGAACTCGACGCTGGCCGATGCATAGGCGTGTCCCGGTCGTGCCAGTTCGTAGAACCATAATGCGCCGACATAGTGATTCGCTCGCCCCTTGAAACCCAGCGAATGGATCAACCAGGCGGTTCGTTCCGGCGCGAGGGCGATGGAGTGATCCGTATCCCAGTCGGTTGCCAGCGTAACAGCCGCCGTCACGTCGGGAGCGGGCAATGCGGCGGTGGGGATGGCCGCCTCGAGGAAGTCGAAGTAGAAATCCGATCCGCTTGCACCCTGGTGCGTGACCGTGACCACATGATCTCCAACCGAATACTGGCCGAGGGAGAGCCGTACGAGCACGTCCTCTCCGGGAAGCAGCAGGTTCCGCGTGATTGCGTTCCCGCTGTCCACCTGGATAGAGAGCGCGGCGCCGGCGGGCACCAGGCGTGTGCCGAGATACAGAGTGTGGTTCGACGAACAGTGGTAGCGGCACGTCACACTCGAGCTGGGAGTGTTCGTGTGGTGTATCGTTCCCCCGGAGAAGTTCCCCACTCCCCGCGCCCACGTTCCGGCATAGACTACCAGCGGATCGTCGTCCTCGACCCGAGTGCTCGCCGGTGAGGCGGTCGAGTAGGCGCGGCCCGTTCCGGTCACGCTCCAGTTGGAGACCGTCACCGAAAACTCGCTCCGCTCGAATGCGTCTTCTTGAAGATCGGCCGAGTACGTCCAGCGCATCTTCCGCACGGCTGTCGTGGGCACGGTTCGGCCCTCGATATCCGTTAGCGCGCCGAAGTTCAGAGTGATTCGCCACTTGGTCGGCGACGTTCCGCCCGAGAACTTCTGCCAGGCCGGTTGCCACGTTTCCGTCGCGGCGCCGGACACCGTCGCGTATGCTCCCCACCGATTTCCATTGGCGCCGGTCGTGCTGTTCTGAATCGTCTGTCCGTCCCCGGCGTAGTAGACCCTGAGCGTGCTCCCCGTTCGTGTCGCCTTCATGACGGGCGAATACGCGTTGATGCTGTCGTGCACCGCGGTTACCGCCGATTCGATCGTGTCGGTGCCGTAGAGCTGGTAAGTGTGGTGTTCTCCCGTCCACACGACGCTCACGTAATCGCCCGTGGTCGGCGTTCCCTGAAGCTCGAACTCCGCCCAAGCCGGCTGATAGCTGCCTTCAATCGCCTCGGCGTGATCCTTCAGCCGGACTTTGTAGAGTTGTTCCGACGAGCCGTCCCACGCCCAGATCCGAAGGTAGGGCCAATCGACGGTCGGATAGAGATCGGAATCCAGGGGAATGCAGTTCTCACGCGTCTCTTCGTAAGTGAGGGTCAGGCCGCTCAAGTCGCCGTCCGGCAGGTTGCGAAAAAGCGGGTGCTCGAACACGTTGTCGCGATTCCACTCGATCACCGCCCAATCGAACTGTTGTCGCCAGCATCCTGAAACGGTGAAACCGGTGGCGCTCGCCCCGCTCAGCGCTGCGATGGCGGACGGCCGCTCGAAGTAGCACTGCAAGTCTCGGTCTGGTCGCAGCTTCTCGAGAGTCTCGGACACGGCGTTCTCCTAGAGGCGGATCGTCACCGTGAGGTCCCGCCCGGGTGTGTACTCGCTTCCCTGACCCACCGCCAGGATGTCCAGCGTCAGCGTGGCGCCGGAAGAAAGCGGCGCCAGCCCGAACCCCGACACGACATTGGATACCGTCGCGCCGGCCGCGATCGTAAGGTCGCAGTACGCCTCGCCGTCGTGCAAAACTCGCAGTTCCACCGGAGCGCCGATCGGAGCTTCTCCAAGCGTGGCGTAGATGTCCCGGACGGAGTGACTGTCCTGGACGCTCAGCGGAGGCGTCGCCCCCGTCTCCACCGCCAGCGGACCTGCCACGGTGAAAGCGATCTGTCCGCCCGACAGCGTCCGTATCCCGGCATCCACGGTAGCCGTCCAGCACTTACGTTTTGTCGGGCTGTTGCCGACCTCGTTGGTGACGAAGAACTCGCCTGCCGCCACTCGCGCGTCGGGCAGGCGAATGGGATGGCTGAAACTGCCGCTGGCCGGACTGCCGAAGAAGTCCCGCGGAAACGGGATGATGAACACCTTCCGGCTTAAGTGGTAGACCACTGTCTCGCTGGCGTGCTCGGCCGCCGTGCTGCCGTGCGAGCCGCGGCTGACCTGGTAGCGGGTTCCGCCGTTCTCCACCGCCTCGACAACCATGATCTCCATTCCGGTCTGGACTAGGTCCCCCACCACGGCCGGTCCCGCCGCGGCCAGGTCGATGTAGTTGGCCGAGTCGGTAACTGCGGACGACAGCTTGGACGAGGAGGGACTGTCCAGTTCATTCCAGTAGAAAAGCGCCAGCGTTCCCGAAGTCGCTGTCCGCGTGTTCGTCAGATCCTCAAATGCGACCCCGACCAGCTCCAGACTGCCCTCTCCCGCTGAGTACAACGAGAACGTCGGCATTCCAGGAACGTCGGTGTCCGCAGCGGCTCCTCCCCCGCCGATCCGCCAACGCGCCAGCGGCGAGAGTTCGTAGGCACACTCCCGGTCATGTACGTTCGCCGCCCGTCCGCTGATCTGAACCGTGGCCCCCTCGCGATTAGGTACTTCGATCTCCACCGGGCTCGTCTGCCCGGCCGCGCCGAATCTCCAACTCGATTCCGAAACCACGAAGTAACTGGTCGCATCGGGAGTAGTGGCCCATGTCGAGGCGATCGTCAACGTGGATCCATCGTTAGAGGTCACGGTCCGCTCTTGCCCGGCGCCGCGCCCCTGCGTGATCCGCACGGTCGCTCCCCGGTACTCGTTTGCCAGCATGTTGAGGGTCGAGCTTCCGATCGTCGTGGCGGAGAACGTTGTCGCCTGGCACTCTGGGACCAGTTCCAGACGCCAGTAGAAATTCGCGTGGTCGTAGCTTTCATCGGGCGGGCCCAGCGGTTGCTGGCTCAGCCCGGTATCGCTGAACTCGGTTGTGATCGCCTCGTTCGAGGCAATCCGCAGCAACTGGCTCGGGGTTTGCCCCCGATAGACGTGAAAACCCGCCGTCCCGGACGAGAAGCTCAGGCCCTTGAGCTTGACCACGTAGGTCGAGCCCGCGTCCGGGATGCTTGC
>CAYOTD010000291.1:0-3841 GCA_964406685.1 uncultured Solibacteraceae bacterium
GAGCACGCTGGCCGCGGCGGCGAGCTGTTTGAAGCGGGGCGTGTAGCGGGGGTGGTTGATCCCCAGCGATTGGAACATGCTCGACAGCCCGTGATACAGGTGGATGCCCAACAGGGTGACGGCGATCATGTAGAACACCGACACCAGCGGCTGGCTGAAGCCGGTGATCAGGTTGCGGTAGACGTCGACATCGCCATCCGGCAACCTCGCCAGCCCGCCCGGCAGCACTGTCCCGAAGGTGAAGTGCAGCAGGTGATAGACGATGAAGGCGCCCACGATGGGACCGCTCCAGATCATCGTGCGCGAGGCGTAGCTCGATTCCAGGTTGGCCCGCATCTTGTAGGCGATGGGCCGGGCCTCGCGCTTGAGCAGCCAGAGCTGGAACGACGACCAGATGTGCAGGATCACCGAGGCCAGCAGCACCAGGCGCGCCCCCCACAGCGGGCCGGGCATCGAGTGCAGCAGCTTGGCGTAGTGGTTCACCTTCTCCGCGCCCAGGTAGATTTGCAGGTTGCCGGCCAGGTGGCCCACCACAAATCCAAACAGGATCAGGCCCGTCAGGGCCATCACCGCCTTCTTGCCGATGGTGCTGCCGATGAAGGTTAGAGCCTGATTCGACTTCAGGTTAACGGCGATTGTGCTCATGCAGGAATCCTTGCATCCCTCTCAGATCCCGTGACGACAGATTCTACATTGTAAGCGAAACCGGGCGAAACTGGTATTGAGCGAAACCCGGACGAGTTTTGGGCCCCCTTGTCAACAAACCGGTCCGGGAAAGCGACTCCCAATAAGGCGATGTCTCCGGCGGAAGAGCTTGCGCGGCGCGAAGCGGCGAAGGATCTGGTTGGCGGCCTGTACACGGAGTGGTACGGGCCGCTGGTGCGCTACGCCTATCGCGCGACAGGCTCTCTGGAGACGGCGGAAGACGTTGTGCAAGCTTCGTTTATCGAGCTCTACCGCGCCTGCCTGGAAGGGAAACGCATCACCCATCCGAAGGGCTGGACGCTGTGCGTGGTCCGCCGGGAGATCGCGGACCGGGCGCGGGAGGAGAAGCGGCACGGCGGCGCGTTCCTGGAATTGTCCGAGGCGGAAGGACGGGCGGGCGAGTCGCTGCCGCCGGACATCCGCGGATGGGAGGACCAGGGACTAACCCGGCTCCTGTCGGTGCTGAGTGCGCGCGAGGAAGAGGTGCTGCTGTTGCGGGCGCGGGCGCTGAAGTACCGCCAGATCGCGCACGAGCTCAAGATCGGGATCAATTCGGTGAAGACCCTGCTGGCGCGAGCCATCCGGAAGATGCAGCAGGCCGCGGCGGAGGAGAAGCACCCGCAGAAGGGAGCCAATCGCGATGACGACACTTTTCGAGCGCCATTGCAGTGACGAATCGCTGATCGCGCACCTGGACGGGGAGCTGCCGTTCTACCGGCGGGAAATCGTCCGCCGGCACGTGGAGAAGTGCTGGCGCTGCCGGCTGCGCCTGAGCGAGATCGAAGAGCAGGTGCTGGAGACCGCGCGGGCCATGGAGCGGGATTCGTTTCCGGGACCCGGACGGGTGGCGGCGGCGCGGCTGCGGTTCCTCGACCGCGCGGACGCCGTCGCCGAAGGGGTTTTTCGCGCCCGCCTCCGGCCCGCGGCGGCCCGGCCGGCGCTGGCCTGGACCGCGGCCGGAGTGGCGATCCTGGGCCTGTTCGCCGCCTGGCGCCTGACCCGGGAGGAAACGGCCCCGGTGAATGCGAGGGAGACGATCCAGCGCATCGAGACCGCGGTGGGAGCCTCGGCCCAGGCGCCGGCGCACCAGCGGTTCCGGGTGGTGGTGCGGCAACTCCGGCCGGAACCGGCCAGCCGCGAGGGTGTGCTGGAATTGTGGTCCGAGCCCGAGCGCGGCCGGTACACCACGCGATTGAGCGATAGCGGCGGCGCGCTGCGCCACGCCCTGTGGCAGCCCGCCCCGGACCGGCAGTACGTCTACAGCGCGGCCGGCGCCGCCCAGGTTGTGGCCATCACGCGGCGGCAGGCGCGGGAGGGCTGGAACGAGATCCTGTTCCGCGACGGCCTGACGCTGGAAGACCTGGAAGCCGGACTGTTGACGTGGTTGGAGAACCGCCCCTGGCGGCCGATTTCGCTCTCCTCCGGCGCCGCCCTGCTGGCGGATGCCGGCGGAGGGGCCCTGAGCGTGGAAGGGATGCCGGCGGGTCTGCGGCTTCGCGCCGCGCGGACCTCGGGCGGTGTCAGCGTCGAATTCGTTCTGGAAGTGGACCGGCGGACCTACGTCCCCCGGTTGCAGTTCATTCGTTATGAGAGCGCCGGCCGGTCGCTGGAGCTGCGGTTGAGTTCCGAACCGGCGGGCACGACGGCGGCCTCCTTCGAACCGCCGCGTATGCTCTCGAAGGCTCCGGCGCCGTTGCTGGCGTACCCCACGCCGCGCCTCCATCCCGCGGCGCCGGATGCCTTCTTTTTCGAAGTGGAGATCTACCACGCGCTGCACCGGGTGCGCGCCTGCCTGGGCGAGACCATCGAGGTCGCGCGCGGTGCCGGCGGCGCCTTCCAGGTGCGCGGCGCGGTGGGAAGCGCGGAGAGGAAAGAGCAGGTGCTGGCGGCCCTGGCCCCGCTGGGCGGCTCGCGGCTGCAAGTGAGCCTGAAGTCCGCCAGCGAAATGCTCAACGAGATCGGGCCGGCCAGCGTGACCCTGGCGCAGCCGCCGGCGGCGGCCGGCGCCTCCGGCCGCGGCCAGCGGATCAAGGCCCTGGCGGCTCACTTCGGCGGCAGCGAAGCCGCGGCCGAGGAGTTCGCCGAGCGGGCCTTGTCGGCGGGCGAGGATCTCATGCGAGACGCGCAGGCGCTGCGGCTGCTGGCGGAGCGGTTCGGCGGGCGCGAGGCCTTTGCCTCGCCGGGGGCGTACCGGATGCTGACGGCGATGTCCTACGACCACCTCACCGGGCTGGAATCCAAGCTGCGGGCGGCGGCGGAGCTGCTGCGCCCGGTGGTGGGACCGGTCGAGGCGCGCGTGGCGGCGGCGCCCGGCTCCGGCAGCCGCTGGGATACGGAGTTGCTGAGCGTCTTCCAGCATTGCAGCACCCTGAACGAGCGCCTGCGCCGGCTGCTCACCGGGGAGGAAGACGGCGCCAGGCCGGGCCTGGTCCGGGAGATCGCCGAAGCCATCCCCTCGCTTCAGTCGAGCCTCCAGACCGCCTCCAGCCGCGCCCTGGCCGCGGGCGGCGCGGCGCCGCGGCATTAAGGGCCTCTTCCGCCGGGCGGGTCTGCTGCTAAGATGGCGGCAAGGGGACTGTGCGTATGTCGGCGGAAACGGTGTTCATGAAGGCCGGCAATCTGCACCGCGTGTGCGAGATCGCCGGAAAGGACGGGAGCGTGACGCAGGTGGAGCCGTACGGAATCTTCACTTCCGCGCGGAACCACGGCGGCTTTCTCTGCTATCAGGTTTCGGAGCCCGAAGGATGGCGGGAGTTGGAATCCCGCGATATCGCCCGCGTGAAGATGCTGGACTCCGTGTTCCGGCCGCGCCAGGACTACGATCCGTTCGATAAGATCCGCTATCCCGTCATGCACTACTCCATCCCCACCCATGACGGACGCCAGCGGTGGGGAGAGAAGTCCGCCATCGACAAGTCCGCCAGCTTCCTGCGGCCTCATATCGAGTGATATGGTGTCCGTATGACAACAGCGGCGGGAATCTCGCGGCGCGCCTTCGCGGCGGCGTGTTTGGTCCCCCTGGGGCTGTTGGCGCTGGTCGCCAACAGCTGGCTGGTGGAAAGCCCGGCCCGGGCGCGCTGGGAGCACTGTCTGCGCGCATCAACGGATACCCTGTGGGAGGCCTGGCACTGGGGGG
>CAYOTD010000291.1:3851-6716 GCA_964406685.1 uncultured Solibacteraceae bacterium
GCATGTATTGGGCGGCGCGGGTTACGTGGCTCCCAGCGACAAGATCACTCTGGCCGCCATCGGCATGGGGCGGCAGGGCCTGGCGGTGACGCTGAACCTGCTCGAGTTGCCCGAGATCCAGGTGGTGGCGGTGTGCGACTGCAACCGGGCCAGCAAGGACTACGCCGAGTACGGCCGCAACTCTAACCTGCTGATGACGCGGCGGGTGCTGGGGGCGGGCTACGAGAACTGGGGCGAGGATCTGGCCTCTCCCGGCGAGGCCAAACTCACCAACGTCTTCAAGACCAGCCTGGGCTTCGGCGGGCGCGACCCGGCCAAGCGCGTCGTGGAAGCGTACTACGCGGGGCACAAGCCCTCGGGCGCCTGGTCCGGCTGCGCGGCCTACGCCGATTACCGCGAGTTACTGGAGAAGGAGAAGGGGCTGGACGCTGTCTACGTGGCCACGCCCGACCACTGGCACGCTCCCATCGCCATCGCGGCCATGAAGAAGGGCAAGCACGTGCTCGGCCAGAAGCCGATGACGCACTCCATCGGCGAGGCGCGGCGCATGGCGGCCACCGCGAGGGAGACGAAGGTCGCGACGTCGGTTACGGTCAACAACCCCTCGTCGGCGGCCAGCAAGCTGATCGCCTCCTGGATCGACGACGGCGCCATCGGAGGGGTGCGCGAGATCCATAACTGGTCGAGCCGGCCCTACTGGCCGCAGGGCGTGGCGCGGCCCGCGGAAACGCAGCCGGTGCCCGAGGGCCTGGATTGGGACATGTGGGTCGGGCCGGCGGCGGCGCGGCCGTTCCATCACGCCTACCTGCCGTTTGTCTGGCGGGGCTGGTTCGATTTCGGCTGCGGCTCGTTCGGCGACATGGGCTGCTACAGCTTTGCCGGCATCTTCAAGATCCTCGACCTGGCGCCGCCGCTGGTGGTGGAGGCCAGCGCGAGCGAGCCGTTCGAAGAGACCTTCCCCAAGGCGTCGATCGTGCGCCTCCAGTTCGCCGCGCGCGGCAACCGGCCGCCGGTGTCGCTGCACTGGTACGACGGAGGGATCATGCCCGCGCGGCCGGCGGGACTGAGCGACGAGGACGCCAAACGCTACTTCAGCCGGGGCGCGGAAGGCATCATCTATGTGGGGGACAAGGGCGTCATCCTGGCCGGGTTCAACGGCGACGGCCCGCGCGTGTTGCCGCCTTCGAGCACCTACCAGGCTCCCCCGCGCACCCGGGGCGCGGGCGGCGGCGAGCGGCGGGACGGCGCCATCGACCAGTGGATCGCCGCCTGCAAGGGCGGCCCGTCTCCGGCGGCGAGCTTCGAGGCGCAGGCCCCGGTGACCGAGGCCTTTCTGCTGGGCTGCATCGCGCAGCGGATGCCGGGCGAACGGCTCGCCTGGGACGCCCCATCCATGAAGATCACCAGTTCGACGGCGGCGAATCAGCACGTGGATCCGCCGTACCGCGCGGGCTGGGCCTAGAGGAGAGTCCATGAGTCGTGTCACTCGCAGAGACTGCATCCAGGGCAGCCTGGCGGCGCTGGCCGCGGCGGGCGCCAGCCCCGCACTGGCGGTGCGCGCGCCGTCCGGCAAGGAGGGCATGAAGCTGTGCGAGTTGTTCGGCGACCCGCGCAGCCGGGACGTCAAGCTGGCGCGGCAGATCGGCGTCACGCACGTGATCGCGGGCGCGGGCTTGGGCCGGGTGCGCCGCGAGCAGTACCTGGAGACGTTGCAGAAGCTCAAGGACGGCTACAGTGAGGCGGGGATGACCATGGCGGGGGTGGAGGGCCACCCGGTGCCGTTCGAGCGGATCAAGCTGGGGCTCGAGGGCCGCGACGACGAGATCGAGAATACTAAGTGGGCCATCGAGGCACTTAGTAAGATCGGCGTCAACATGATCTGCTACAACTGGATGGGAGGACTGGGCTGGACCCGCACGCGGGTGGATCTGCCCGAGCGCGGCGGGGCGCTGACCAGCGAGTTCGATCTCGATGCGGCCAACAAGCGCGGCCCCACCCAGTACGGCGAAGTAAGCGAAGAGAAGATGTGGTCCAACATCACTTACTTCCTGAAGGCGGTGATTCCGGTGGCCGAGAAGTTCGGCGTGCGCATGGCGCTGCATCCCGACGATCCGCCCCTGTCGCCGCTGCGCGGCATCGGGCGCATCCTGACCAGCGCCAGGGCGTACCGGCGCGTCTTCGACATCGTTCCCAGCCCGGTGAACGGCGCCACCTTCTGCCAGGCGAATTTCAAGCTGATGGGCGAGGACATCTACGCGCTGGCCAAGGAGTGGTGCGCCAAGAAGAAGATCTTCTTCGTGCACTTCCGCGACGTGGACGGGACCAAGGAGAAGTTTCACGAGACCTTCCACGACAACGGCCCGACCGACATGGTCCGCATGCTGGAGATCTACGCCAAGGGCGGGTTCACCGGCCCCATCCGGCCGGACCACGCGCCGACGGTGGAGGGGGAGGCCAACGACCGGCCCGGCTACAACATGGGCGGCAAGGTGCTGGCCTTCGGCTACATGCGAGGCATCCTGGAAGCGCTGAAGTACCCTTGCTCGTGAGGCGGCGATGCCGGAGCGGATCCGCACCTTCATCACCGGCGGCACCTTCGACAAAGAGTACGACGAGCTGACCGGGCGGCTGTATTTCAAGGACTCCCACCTGCCGGAGATGCTGCGGCTGGGGCGGTGCAGCCTGGAGGTCGAGGTGCGCACGCTGATGATGGTGGACAGCCTGGACATGACGGACGCCGACCGGAAGCTGATCGTCGAGCAGTGCCGGCAGGCGCCCGAGAAGCGCATCGTGATCACGCACGGCACGGACACGATGACCGAAACAGCCGCGGCGCTGGCCTCCGCAATGCCCGAGAAGACCATC
>CAYOTD010000292.1:0-685 GCA_964406685.1 uncultured Solibacteraceae bacterium
GCGTGGACTACGACGACACGCTCTTCAAGTTGATCTTCGAGAGCCTGCCCGCCGCCGGCGGCGACGGAGATTTCGCCGGCCGCTTCTTCTTCCTTTGGATCCCCGGCGCGGGCGAAAAACCCTTCGCCATCTTCTCCGCCACGGAACGCAGCGTTGTCGTGCGAGTGGTGGGCCAGTTCACGCAGCGGCTGGCGCAGTTGCGTCCCGGCGACGAGATCCTGCTGCGCGGGCCATACGGACGAGGCCTCCCGGCCATCGACTACGGCACGGTGGTGCACGTCGGCGGTGGTACCGGCATCGCCTCTCTTCTGGAAATCGCGCAGGAGTTGCGGCCGTGCCGCCAGATCTTCCTGCTGGGTGCCCGCACCCGGACGCACCTGATCGACGTGGATCGCTTCGAGCGGGTGGGCGAGGTCCTCGTGGCCACCGACGACGGCAGCGCGGGCCATCATGGATTCATTCCAGACCTGCTGCCGAAGGTGATAGCCGCTCTTTCCGCGGCCGAGCGGAACCGGGTCTCCTTCATCAACTGCGGCCCCGAAGCGATGGTGCGGCGCTGTTTCGAGATCGAGCGCGAGTTTGCGGCGCCCGAGCGCATCATCGGTTCCATCGAGTACATGACCAGTTGCGGCGTGGGCATCTGCGGCAAGTGCGCCAGCCCTTCGGGCGCGCTGACCTGCGTGGA
>CAYOTD010000292.1:695-3057 GCA_964406685.1 uncultured Solibacteraceae bacterium
GCGAGTTCCAGCCGCTGGCGGGCCCGGTGTGAGAACATAGAAGCAGCCGCCATGATCTCCAGGCGCACAGTGTTCCGGCTCGCGGCCGTGGCCATCCTCCTGCTCGGCGTGGCGGATCTGTTCGCCTGCGCGCACCTGTGCCCGAGTTCCTGCCCCAGCGGCGACGATGATCACTGCCTGAACTGTTGCCGCCACCTGGTCGCGATGGCGCCTCTGGTCCTCGCGGCTGGCGGTGAGACACTGCTTCGGCCCCCGGCGGTCGAGGGCAAGCCGCCCTCCCGCGAGCACGCCCGCGTCTATCATCCTCCCCGGGTCTGACCGTCGTTCTCCCCCCGATCGACTTACTTGGCCGGAGATACGAAGAGATGATACGTGTGTGGGTTGTCTGCGCCTGTTTGTGGCTGGCGGGCTGCTCGAAGCAGAAGAGCGCCTCACCGTCCGCGGCGGAAGCTCCTTCGGCGGGCGGAATCATCAGCATGGAGACGGCCGCGCAACGGCGCGCCGGTCTTCAGATCGCGCCCGCGCGGGTGATGCAGCTTAGCGATTACTTGCAGGCGGCTGCCTCGGTGCAACCCGTTGACAGCCGCGTGGCCCAGGTGCGCGCCCCCGCGCGCGGGCGGCTGCTGGAGACGGCGGCTCGCGTTGGTGACCGGGTGAGCGCGGGCCAGACCCTGGCGCAATTCGACAACATCGAGGCCGGCGAGCTGACCGCGCAACTTGGCTCGGCGCGTGCGGAGACGCAGCGGTTGCGGGTTCTTCTGGCGTCCCTGGTGCGGCAGACCGAACGGCACCGGAACCTGCTCGCGGTCGGCGCGGTGTCGAAGAAGGACTTCGAGCAGAGCCGGGCCGAGAAGGAGGCGCTGGAAGAGAGCATCCGCGCGCAGGAAAGCGCAATCGCCGGCCTGGAGGCGCGGCTGCGCCGGTTCGGCGCGGGCCTCATCGCCGCGCCCTTCGCGGGTATCGTCACGCGCGCGCTGGCGGCGCCGGGCGAGGTGATCGAGAGCGGCGCCGAGCTGTTCACCGTGGCCGACATATCGCGGGTCTGGGTGCAGGCCGACGTGTACGAGAAGGACATCGGCCGCCTACGTCTGGGCCAGTCCGCCGCGATCCGTGTGGACGCCTATCCGGAGGAGGAATTCGCGGGCCGCGTCACCTACATCTCCGACGTGCTCGATCCGCACACGCGCGCCGCCAAGGTTCGCTGCGAGGTGGCCAACCCGCGGTTCCGGCTGAAGCTCGACATGTTCGCCACGGTCCAACTGCCGACCGCGTTCAGCCGCAGGGCATTGGCCGTGCCCGATGGCGCGCTGCAACGGCTGGTGGGGAAGAGCGTCGTGTTCGTGCAGCAAGGCCCGGAGCGGTTCGAGGCGCGCGAGGTGCGCGCGGGCCGCGGTGTGAACGGACATGTGGAGATCCTCTCCGGTCTGAGGGAAGGCGAACCGGTCGTGGTCGCGGGAGCGTTCCATCTGAAGTCGATCGTCGCCGGCAAAGAGCTGGGAGAGGAGTAGCCATGGAGCGAGTCATCGCCTGGGCTCTTTCCTACCGGTTCGCCGTTCTGCTGGCCGCGGCGTTTCTGGCGGGGATCGGGCTGTACTCGCTTCAGCGGCTGCCTATCGACGCCGTCCCCGACATCACGCCCAACCAGGTGCTGGTGCTGACCCGCGCGCCAAGCCTATCGCCCATCGAGGTCGAGCAGTTTCTGACCTTCCCGGTGGAGACCGCGATGGCCGGCCTGCCGGGCATCGAACGCATCCAGTCGATGTCGAAAGCCGGGCTGTCCTATGTGGCTGTCTACTTCAAGGACGACATGGACCCCTATTTCTGCCGCCGCCTGGTCATGGAGCGCCTGCCGCAGGCCCGGGAAGCGATCTCCCCGGGGCTGGGCGCGCCCGAGATGGGGCCGATCACCACGGGACTGGGCGAGATCTGCATGTTCAAGGTGACGGGCAAGGGCCGCTCGCTGATGGAACTGCGCAGCATCCTGGATTGGGAGATCGCGCCCCGGCTGCGCGCCACGCCCGGCATCGTGGAGGTCAACTCGCACGGCGGGGAACTGAAGACCTACGAGGTGGCGGTGGATCCCGGCCGGCTGGCCGCGCACCACGTCTCTCTGCGGCGGGTGCTGGTAGCGCTGGGGCGGAACTACGCCAACGCCGGCGGCGCCTACCTGGAAAACGCCGAGCAGCAATCGCTGGTGCGCGGCGAGGCGCTCGTCTCCAGCCTGGCGGACATCGAGAACATCGTGGTCGGGTCCTCGCCCGGCGGCACGCCCATTCTCATTCGCAACGTCGCCCAGGTCCCCGTCGTGGACGACCGGGACCGGCTGATCGCGCAGGCGATCTCGGCCCAGGAGGCCGAGCGC
>CAYOTD010000292.1:3067-3950 GCA_964406685.1 uncultured Solibacteraceae bacterium
GGTGCGGCAGGGATTCGCCAGCTCGAACGGGCAGGGCGAAGCGGTGCTGGGCATCGCCATGATGCTGGTGGGCGAGAACTCGCGCACGGTGGCCGGCCGCGTCAAGCGGCGGCTGGCCGCCATTCAGCCGTCGCTGCCGGCCGGCATCCGGATCGAACCGTTCTACGATCGCACCGGCCTGGTGCGCGCGACCATCGGCACGGTGAGCCGGAATCTCGTCGAGGGCGGTCTGCTGGTGGTGGCGGTTCTGCTGCTGCTGTTGGGCAGCCTGCGGGGCGGGCTGATCGTTTCGCTGACGATTCCGCTGTCGATGCTGGCGGCCTTCGCCGGCATGCTGCGCGCCGGGGTGTCGGGCAACCTGATGAGCCTGGGAGCGATCGACTTCGGCCTCATCGTGGACGGCTCCGTGGTCATGATGGAGAACATCCTGCGCCGCCTGAGCGGGTGTGGCGAACAGGAGAGCGCGTTGGACGCCGTGCGCCGGGCCGGGCAGGAAGTGGCGCGCCCGATCTTCTTCGGCGTGTCGATCATCCTCCTGGTCTACGTGCCCATCCTGATGCTGAGCGGCGTGGAGGGAAAGACATTCCGTCCCATGGCGATCACGGTCCTGCTGGCCGTGGGCGCCTCGCTGGCGATCGCCCTGACGCTGATGCCCATTCTGGGTTGGTACGCCTTCCGGCGGCGCGTGGCCGAGAAGCCCACCTGGCTGATGCGGGCCGCGGCGGCGGCCTACCGGCCCGCCCTGGTCCGGGTACTGCGGCGGCCGGGTGTGACCGCGGCCGTGGCGGGGGCGGCGTTCGCGGCGTCGATGGCGGTCGTGCCGTTCCTGGGCGCCGAGTTCATCCCCCGGCTGGACGAGGGGTCGATCCTGGTGATGATGTAC
>CAYOTD010000292.1:3960-4540 GCA_964406685.1 uncultured Solibacteraceae bacterium
CGTGCCGGGCATCTCGCTGGCGGAGGCGCTGCACGGCAACGAGATTATCGAGAAGGTGCTCGGGCAGTTCCCCGAGGTCGAACAGGTGGTCTGCCGGACGGGCCGGCCCGAGATCGCGGTCGATCCCATGTCCATCGACCAGAGCGACGTCTTCGTTATGTTGAAGCCCGTCTCGCAATGGCCGGCGAAGCGCAGCAAAGAGGATCTGGTAGCGGCGATGAAGGCCGCTCTCGAACGCGAAGCGCCGGGAGCCGCCTACAGTTTCCTTCAGCCCATCGAGATGCGCATGCAGGAGTTGATGGAGGCTGGCGTCCGCTCGGACATTGCGATCAAGCTCTACGGGGACGACCTGGAAGTGCTGCGCGAGACGGCGAACCGGATCGCGCGAGTGGTGGAGAAGGTCCCCGGCGCCGCCGATGTGCGCGCGGAGAGGGTGGCGGGTTTGCCCTACGTGCGCGTGAAGGTACGCCGTGACGCCATCGCCCGCCACGGACTGGACGCGCGCGACGTGCTGGACACGGTGGAAGCGGTCGGCGGCAAGGTGGCCGGGCAGGTGGTGGAGGGCAACCGGCGATTCGCG
>CAYOTD010000292.1:4550-6711 GCA_964406685.1 uncultured Solibacteraceae bacterium
CAGGTGCGGTTCGAGCCGGCCCAAAGGGCGACGGTCGAGAATCTGCGGGACCTGAGGGTGGGCGATGCCGAAGGCCATTTCATCCCGCTGGCGCAACTGGCCGACATTGTCGAGGAGGAAGGGCCGGCGCAGATCAGCCGCGAGAACGCGCAGCGGCGCATCAGCGTCGAGGTCAACGTCCGCGGCCGGGACCTGGCGGGTTTTGTCGCCGAAGCCCGGCGTGCCGTCGCCGCGCAGGTCCGCATCCCGGAAAGATATGCGCTGGAATGGGGCGGGAAGTTCGAGCAACTGGAAAGCGCCGCCCGCCGGCTGGGGGTCACTGTTCCGGTCACCCTCCTGTTGATCTTTGTGCTTCTCTACTTCAGCTTCGGCGCGGCGCGTCCGGCGGCGCTGATCTTCCTGAATGTCCCGCTGGCGGCCACCGGCGGCATTCTGGCGCTGTGGATGCGCGGTCTGCCGTTCAGTATTTCGGCCGGGGTCGGGTTCATCGCGTTGTTCGGCATCGCGGTGCTGAACGGCGTCGTTCTGCTGACCTACATCGCGCAGTTGCGCGCCCAGGGCGTGCCGCTGGAAACCGCCATCGAGCAAGGCACCCGCACGCGGCTACGCCCGGTGTTGATGACGGCGCTGGTGGCCAGCCTGGGCTTCCTGCCGATGGCGCTGTCCCACGGCGCGGGCGCGGAGGTCCAGCGGCCCCTGGCCACAGTGGTCATCGGCGGGCTGGCGACCTCCACCCTGCTGACGCTGTTCGTGCTGCCGTCGGCGTGGCTGTGGATCGAGAAGCGGCGTTCGCAGTGAGCCGGCTACCGCCGCGCGGCCGCGGCAGTGCTACAGTCGAGACTATGCAACGGCGCGAGTTTCTGTTGACCCCGGCCCTGGGGCTGGCGCAGGGCGAGGTGGAATCCGGTTTCACTCCCTTGTTCGACGGCAAGAGCCTGAAGGGTTGGACGGTCCAGGACGGGCCGCAGTCCGCGTTCTATGTGGATGGCGGAGCGATCCTTGGACACGAATCCTCCGGCTTTCCCGCCTGGCTCCGGTCGGAGAAGGAGTACGAGAACTTCGATCTGCGCCTCGAGTTCTTCGTCCAAGGCTGGATGGACGGCGGCGTGCTGTTCCACGCGCCCGAACATGGGCGGCCCACCTGGGCCGGCATGCAACTGAAGATCTTCCACCAGTTGGACAAGGAGCCCAAGACGAATTCGATGGGCGCCATCTTCCCGGTGGTCGCGCCCAAGCGGATCAACGTGCGCCCCAAGGGCGAATGGAACACGCTGCGGATTCTGATGGACTGGCCGCGGCTCCAGGCGTGGGTGAACGGCGAAGTGATCCAGGATCTCGACTGCGACCAGGAGCCCACGCTTCATCACCGGTTGCGCCAGGGCTTTCTCGGGCTCAGCGCGCTGAGCTACCCGCTGCGGTTCCGCAACCTGCGCATCCGCGAACTGCCGTCGAAGGAGAAGTGGGAGACGCTATTTGAATCCGACGCGGACCTCGACAAGTGGTTCCCCTCGGAAACCAACTCGCGCTCCCCGGCGAAGTTCCTGGCGCGCAACGGCGTGATCTGCGCCGACGGGTTGGGCCACCTGGCGACCAAGGCAAAGTACCGCGATTTCGAGCTCCAGCTCTACGTCCGCCACCAGAAGCATCACAACGGCGGCGTGCTGTTCCGCTCCGTGGGCAAGGGCCTCGGCGACCCGCACCACTACGAGATCCAACTACACGATGTCGAGGACGCGCACTTCCCCACGGGCTCGCTCTACTATCACAAGCGGTCCATCTACCCGCGCATCGAACCGGAGAAGTGGTTCCTGATGCAGATCATCGCCAAGGGGCCGGAGTGCATGGTGCGCGTCGACGGGCAGACCGTGCTGGTCTACGACAAGCTGGAATGGCTTGACGCGGGCCACATCGAATTGCAGGCCCACCAGGCCGGCCGCTGGACCGAGTTCAAACGGATTCGGGTCAAGCCGCTGTAGCCGCGCCGCTGTCAGAACTGGAGGCGCAGGCCCATCCGGAAGTTGCGCGCGCCCGCCCGGTCGCCGATCGACCCGCTGGTCACGCCGCCGTCGCTGGTGATCACGCCAACCCCCGTTGTGTCCGTGATATCGGTGCTCGGGTTGTTCCAGTTGGGGTGATTGAAAAAGTTGCTGGCGGTCATCTC
>CAYOTD010000293.1:0-6707 GCA_964406685.1 uncultured Solibacteraceae bacterium
CCAAGAAGGCCGTCGCCATCGCCCTGCGCAACCGCATCCGCCGGCAGAAGCTCGATCCCGAAATGGCCGACGAGGTGATGCCGAAGAACATCCTCATGATGGGTCCCACCGGCGTCGGCAAAACGGAACTGGCGCGGCGTCTGGCCCGTCTGGCGAACTCCCCCTTCCTGAAGGTCGAGGCCAGCAAGTTCACCGAGGTGGGCTACGTCGGCCGCGACGTCGATTCGATGATCCGCGACCTGGTGGAGATCGCCATCGACATGGTCCGCGAGGAGCGCCTGGACGAAGTGGCCGAGCGCGCCGAGCGCAACGCCGAGGACCGCCTGCTGGACCTGCTGATGCCGGCCCAGCCGGAATCGACCGATAGCGCCGAGCGCACCCGCGAGAAAATCCGCGAGCGGCTGAAATCCGGCAAACTCGACGACCGCATGGTCGAGATCGACGTCAAGGAACGCGGCCCGACGTTCGAGATCGCCACCAACATGGGCGTTGAGGAGATGGACGTCAGCGTGCGCGACATGCTTCCCGGCCTGTTCGGCCAGCGCACGCGAAAGCGCAACATGCGGGTCAGCGAGGCGCTGGACTATCTGGTGCAGGAAGAGGAACAGAAGCTCATCGACATGGACCAGGTGACGCGCGTGGCCATCGAGCGGGTGGAACGCAACGGCATCATCTTCCTCGACGAGATCGACAAGATCGCCGGGCGCGAATCCGGCCACGGCCCCGACGTCAGCCGCGAGGGCGTGCAGCGCGACATCCTGCCTATCGTCGAGGGAACCACGGTCAACACGCGCTACGGCTTCGTCCGCACGGATCATATTCTGTTCGTGGCCGCCGGCGCCTTCCACGTCGCCAAGCCCTCGGACCTGATTCCCGAGCTTCAGGGCCGCTTCCCCATCCGCGTGGAACTGAAATCGCTCTCCGAGCAGGATTTCATCCGTATCCTGCGCGAGCCCAAGAACGCGCTGGTCAAGCAGTACACGGCCCTGATGGATACCGAGGGCATCAAGCTGGTGTTCACCGACGACGCGGTGGAGGAGGTGGCGCGCATGGCCGCCTCGGTCAACGAACAGTCGGAGAACATCGGCGCCCGCCGCCTGCACACCATCATGGAAAAGGTGCTCGAGGAGATCAGCTTCGCCGGTCCCGACCTGCGGAAGAAGAACGTCCGCATCGACCGCGCCTACGTGCAGAAGGCGCTGGCCGACATCGTCAAGGACCAGGACCTGAGCCGCTACATCCTCTGACGCAATGACCCGCCTCGCGCCGATCGCCCTTGCCCTGTCGCTGGCCGGTTGCGGCTACGTGGGCGACCCTCAGCCGCCGGCCCTGAAGACGCCTCTTGCCGTTCGCGACCTCAAGGCCTTCCAGCGAGGTGCGAAGGTCATTCTCGAGTTCACCGTGCCGGAACGAACTGTTGAGGATCTGCCTCTCCCGCGGATCGGTGAGATTGAGGTCAGGGGCGGTCCCTCGCCGGAGGGCGAGTTCCGCACCGAAGCCTGGGCCGCCGCGGCCGTCCGGCTCCGCTCGCCCACTGCCGCGCCGGGCGCCGCGCGGGTCGAGGTTCCCGCCGCCGAATGGATCGGCCGCAGTGTGATCTTCGGGGTCCGCGCGTCCAACCCCAACGGCCGGTTCTCGGACTGGAGCAACCTGGTGTCGCTGCCGGTGGTCGAGCCGCTGGCGCGCCCCGAAGCGGTGACCGCCGAGGCTGCGGCCGAAGGCGTGCGGCTGCGCTGGCAGGCGGCGGAGAGGTCCGGAGTGGCGTTCCGCATCCTGCGGCGCAGCGGCGAGGAGCAGCAGCCGGCCGAGGCCGGGCACGCGGGGTCCAGGGAGTGGATCGATACGTCGGCTCGGCATGGAGTCAGCTACGAGTACCGGGTGCGCGCCGTGCTTCCCGCCAGCGACCGCGAGGCGGAGAGCGAGGTCTCGGATGCGGCGGTCATCGTGCCCCGCGACACGTTCCCACCTGCCGTTCCCAAGGGTTTGACGGCCATTGCCGCTCCGGGCGCCATCGAGCTCGGCTGGGAACGCAACACGGAAGCCGACTTCGCCGGCTACATCATTTACCGGTCGAAGAACGCCGGCGTCTTCGAGCGGCTGGCGGACCGCGTCGCCACTCCCAGCTTCTCCGACCGCAGCACCACCAACGGGGCGAAGTACTCTTATGCCGTGTCCGCCGTCGACCAGTTAGGGAACGAGAGCCCGCGATCGGCGCCGGCCGAGATCGAACTGCGGTAGCCCGGTTCCTACGGTCCGGTACGGGGCGGATACGCTATGATTCACCTATGCTTCGATTGACCCGCTTCGTGTTTCCATTGATGCTGGCATGTGCCATGATCGCTTCCGCGGCCGCGAAGAAGCCGATTCAGCCCAAGGAATTCGCCAAGGGCGGGCCTTTCTCCCCGGGCATTCTGAGCGATGGCACGCTCTACGTCTCCGGGCAGGTGGGCCGTGACCTGAAGACCGGCAAGCAGCCGGAGGAGTTCGAGGCCGAGGTGCGACTGACGCTCGAGAACATCGGCATCATCCTCAAGGAAGCCGGCATGTCGTTCGACGACGTGGTCGCCGTCAACGTTTACCTGACCGACATGGCGCTGTTCCAGCGCATGAACTCAGTCTACGTGACCTTCTTCAAGGAACCGCGGCCGGCCCGTACCACCGTCGGCGTGACCAAGCTGGCCGGCGACTACCGCATCGAGATCACGGTAACGGCTAGGAAGTAGTCTTCCGGGCCGCCGGTGTGCGGCGGCGGCCCGGCGAAGTGCACCGATCAGAAATCGATCCGGGCGGCGAACTGGAAGTAGCGCGGTGTCATCCCCGTGCTGTTGATGTTGATGGTGCCGAAGGTTGCGTTGGTAGACTGGCCCATGCGCGCCAGTTGAGCCGGATCGCTGGCGCTGGTGGGCAGGTAGCCGCTGCCGAAGCTCTTGTCGATGCCCGAGTCGGAGAAACTCGTCCGATTGAACACGTTGGTGACGTCTGCTCGCAGCACCAGGGAGAATTTCTCGGAAAGCCGGAAGGAACGGGAGAGCGAGACATCGGTGTTGTTCACTCCCCACCCGCGCAGGTTGCTGAGCAGCCGCGGGCTGGTCCCGTACCAGTAGATGTCCTCTGTGAAGCGGCCCGCCAGCGAGCCGGCTCCCGGGCCGTATTGAATCACGCGGCTCTTGAAGGCTTTCGGATTGAAGTACAACATGCGGCCGGCCGGCACGCTGATCGTGCTCCCATCCGGCAGCGCGCAGGTCTGCGGTCCGAAGCAGCGGTACTCCTTCGGCAGAACCGGATCGCCCACCAGGTCGGGCCGCCCAAAGCCGCCGCTGCTGCCGATTCCGAGGGCGAGTCCGGACTGGAACTGGGAATACGTGGACATTCGCCACCCGCCGAGCACCTGGCTCAGGACCGGCGTGTTGGGCAGGAGACGCTGTCCCTTGCCGAACGGCGATTCGATAACCGAGTAGATCACCGCCCGGTGAGGGACATCCAACTGCGATACGGAGCGGTCCAGTTTGAAATCGTTGATGGTGAAGCTGCCGTTGCCGACCGATCCGTAGTTTCCGGCTCCCGCCGTGTTGTCCGTGGTCGAATCGATGAGCTTCGACCAGGTGTAGTGCGCGCCCACCTCGAAGTTGTCCTTGAAGCTCCGGCGGACGTGCACCTGGAGTCCCTGGTAGCTGTTGCTGCCGAAGCGCTGGTAACCCAACTGAACGGAGGGGTAGGCGGGATAGGGACGGTTCAGTTGAAGCTGGGTGATGGTCTGCCCGGCTACATTCGGATTGCCCGACCCGATCTTTGGAGTGCCGGGGGGAGCGACGTAGAAGGGATTGGGCACCCGCACGTTGGCCGGGTTGGCGCCGGTGGCGGCGAAAGTCTGGCGCCACTGCTCCAGCAGCGAGGCCGGCAGCGCGTTGTTTCCGTTGATCTGCGTGAACTGCACGTACATGTGCGTGCCCTTGGTTCCCACGTAGGAAACATCCAGATGGATGTCCTTGGGCAGGGCGCGCTCCACCGACAGGTTCCACTGCTGCATGTAGGGGTTGCCGCCTTCCTTGCGCTGCACGGCGATGGTGTTGTAGCCCAGGTATCCCGGGTCGTCGGGGTTCTTGCCCAGCGGCACGCCGCCGCCGGCATAGCCGTTGTTGTACGGCCGGTCGATCACGTCCAGCAGTGCGTAGGTCCCCGTCGCCGGCCGGATGCGCAGGAACGACAGCGCCCGGAAGCCGTCGGCGCCAAACCCCAGGATGCCGGAACCGGTTCCCGTTACCGGGTCGTACATGATGCCGTACGCGCTGCGGATAACCGTCTTGTCGAGGGGACGATAGGCGAACCCGACGCGTGGTCCGAAGTCCGTGTAGGAATCATCCTTCCTTCCGGGACCGTTCCCTGCGTAGTTGACGAAGGTATACCGGCCGCGGGTGCCGGTGATATTGAGCTTGTCGAATTCGAACTGCGAGAGCCGGTCGTGGCGCTCGCGGAGCGAACTGCCGTAGTCCCACCGCAAGCCCAGGTTCAAGGTCAGCCGGCTGTTCACCTTCCAGTCGTTCTGGGTGTACAGTGCTATGTACCGCGACCAGAGGGCGATGGCGAAATCGCCGGTGCCGTACTGGCCGTTGGTCGCATCGGCGTTGCCGTCCATCGCGCCGATCAGAAAGGCTGCAAAGTCGTTGCCCTGCGCCTGGTCGCCGGCGATGGGCGCGCACCCGTTCCCGCTGCATTTCTGGGTGAAAGCCGGCCGCGAAGCGAAGGCAAAACTGGTGATGTTCGGCTGATAGAAGGCGTTGACGTAGGAGCGGATCTCGCCGCCGAACTTCATTGTCAGGCGGTTCATGATCTTGGTGTAGCTTCCGTTCAGCGAAGGGTTGGTGGAGTGGTTGTCGCGGGCGGTCCAGGCGCTGTGCCCGAGAAACCGGTAGCTGCCGACGCTGAAACTGGGGAAATCGGCCACCTGCGCGGTCCGCACCATGTCGGCCGAGAAACCGAGCGCCGACAGATCGGTCTTGAACCCTTCGTCCGGCTTCTGGACGAGATTGATGCGGGTTACGTTGGCGCGGAACTCAAACAGGCTGGTGGGCGATTTGGTCCAGGTGTAGATGATGGCGCCGCTCGGGTTGTTCTGCGTCACCGGCATGCCGGACCACGCCACCGGAATGGTCTCGGCGAACGGATTGGCCGGGGTTTCGCGCGACCAGTCGTGGGTGTAGCGCACGGTCAGCCGCCGCGCGGGGCTGAAGTTGTGATCCACGCGAAGGATCATCTGTTCGGTGCGGTCCTTCAGCGATCCGGAGTAGAAGTAGTTCTGCGTGCCGTCGCCCGCCGGAGAAGGCCGGTTGGGCAAAGGCCAGGCCTTCAGGACTTTGAGAGAGGTCGCGTTGAGGTATTGCGCCGGGATCTTGTTGAGCACGCCGCCGGATTGAAACTGCTCGCGGTTCACACCGTTGCCCACCGCCGTCAAGGTGGCCGCCTCCGGAAACGGATTATAGATGTTCACCGGGACGAGTTTGCCGTTCCTGAGCGCCACGGTCTGGCTGAAGTCGCCCGCGCGCTCCAACTCGGTCGGCACGGTGAGGAAGCCGCTGGAGTCGCGCGCGAAGCGGATCCCCTCGAACGAGGCGAAGAAAAAGGTCCGGTCGCGGCCGTCGTAGCGGGGCAGTTTCACCGGCCCGGAAATGGAGCCGCCGAACTGGTTCAGCGTGAAGACGCCTTTCTTGACGTTGTTGGCGTTGTTGCCGAACGTATTGGCGTTCACGGCGGAGTTGCGGAAGTACTCGTAGAGCGAGCCGTGGTAAACGTTGGTTCCGCCCTTGGTCACCAACTGCACCACGCCCGTGCCGGCGCGTCCGAATTCGGCCGAGTAGGCGTTGGTGATGATCTTGAACTCGCCCATGGCGTCGGAGTTGGGCAGCACGGCGATCTCGTTGAAGGCGCCGCTGGTGTTGGGCGCTCCATCAAGTAGGATCTCGGTTCCGCCGGGGCGGCCGCCGTTGACCGAAAAATCCGAGAAGGTCCGGCGCGAGTCTTCTCCCACGGGAATGTTGCTGACGCTGTTGAAGCCGGGGCGGGGCACCACGCCCACCACCAGCGGCGCGAAGCGCAACGGGCTGCGCCCGATGTTGGGCAATTCCCGGATCGCATACGAGCTGACGGGCGTGCTGAGATCGGAAGCGTCGGTTTGCAGGGCAATTTCGCTGGCGCGCACCTCGATCACGTCGGTCACGCTGCCCAGGGCAAGCCGCGCGTCGACGCGCACTTTGGCGTCTACCGTGAGAGCGATACTCACCTGTTTGAAGGTCTTGAACCCTTCGGCCTCGATTGACAGATCATAGTTGCCCGGCGGAAGCAACGGGATGACATACTCGCCGGCGGCATTCGTCCGGACGCGGGTTTCGATATTGGTGCCGGAGTTCTGCACCAGAACCCGGGCATTGGTGATCACAGCTCCGCTGGAGTCGGTTACCACGCCGAGAATAGTACCTGTGATAACTTGCGCCGGCGCCGGGCCAGACAGCATGAGGCCAGCGATCACTAGTAAGGCAAGAAGCCAACTTCCGTGTTTCATCAACATCCTCCTGGAGTTCTCAAGTCTCCTGCAAGCAAGTGTCCGCTCTTCCGTTCCGCGCAGGGACGGCAGCGGAAGCGCCATCATTCCTCGGCCACCGCGGCACGGATGGCGCCTGCCAGGTTCATGGCCCGTCTCAGGGAATGAGCCAGCG
>CAYOTD010000294.1:0-591 GCA_964406685.1 uncultured Solibacteraceae bacterium
CGCCCTGCAACTGGCCGCGAGCGGTCACGGTGACGGTTACGTCGCCGCGCTTGACGCTGGTGACGGGCACGGCGGCCGCGGCCGGCCGCGGCGGCGACTTGCGCCACTCCAAGCCGCCCCACACCGCCAGTGAAACGGTCAGGACGGCGCCTCCGAGCACGGCCAGTGTCGTCTTCCTCATTTGCTCTTCGAGCCCTTCTCGTCCGGTTCGACCAGAGCCACGTGCGTGCCGGCGGCCAGGCCGCTGACGGCGATCTCATCCGGATTGCGCGCCAGCACCTCGACCTGCCGCGGCAGGTAGTGCTTGCCGGAGGCGGCGTAGACCACCGGCGTTCCGTGCTTCATGAACAACGCCTTGGCGGGAACGCTGATGGCGCCGGGAATGCGGTTCACCACCACGTCCATGGTCCCGTTCATCTCCGGCCGCAGGCGCGGATCGGGCTTGTCGATCTTCGCGTAGGCGCGAAAGCTGTAGGTCGGAGGCCACTCAAACGAGATCTGCGTCATCACCGAGATGTCGGCCAGTTTGGCGCTGAGGGTGAGCTCGGGGAGCGAATCCACGCGGACGCGCACATCGGCGCCCGGTTTGAC
>CAYOTD010000294.1:601-5642 GCA_964406685.1 uncultured Solibacteraceae bacterium
GCTCGATCTCCTCGATCTTCCCTTCCATCTCAATGGTGGAGACGTCGGGGATTTCGGCGATGGCCGCGCCGGGCCACACCTGGTCGCCGACCTTGAACGGCTTGGCGTTGACCCAGCCCTGCGAGTAGTTCGGCAGGAAGATGATCAACCCGTTCAGCGGCGCGGTCAGCTCCATCTGCGCGAGGCGTTTGTTGGTCAGGTCGACTTCGTAGCGCGCCTGGTCGCGCACGCGCGTCAGCGACGCGATCCTGGCCTTGGCCGAGGCCTCGTGCAACGAGACGGTGGCCTGCTGAACGCGCAGTTTCTTTTCCGCCAGCGCCAGGTCGATCTTGCTCTCCTCGCCCTTGAGCGCGCTGACAATCTCCTGCTTGGAGACCTCGAGTTTGGCCAACTCCACCTGGTAGCTGGCCGCGGCGAGGTCGCGTTTGTCCTGCTCGGCGGTGATGAGGGTCTCGGCGGCGGCCTGTTCGAGAGTGGCCTCGGCCTGCTTGAGGGATGCCTGCTTCTCCTGAAGCTGCTGTTTCGCGCTGCTCTGGTCGAAACGCACCACCGGTTCGCCCTCCTTCACCAGCGAGGCCGGTGGCGCCTGCCAGACGATTCTCAGGTCGGGGACATTGGTGGGCGCGGTGATCTGCGCCGAGCGGCGCGCGCGCAGCTCGCCGCGGCAGCGGGACACCACCAGGAACTCGCCCTTGCGCGCCGGGGCGGTGGGCAACTGCGTCGCCGCCTGGGCGTCGCGCAGGCGCAGAGCCGCCAGCACCGCCGCGGCCGCCAGCACGGCGCCCGCCAACAGTTTCAACAAGCGTTTCCATCCCCAGCCGCTCGCTTTTACGGTCTCTCCTGGCCTTGAATGATGACCGCCGCCGACAGATCCGGCAGCAGGTGGGGATCGCTTTTCTCCAGCAGGAACCGCGCGGAGAACCGCCGGATGGGGCTGCCGAGGTCGGACGCCGCCACCGGGCTGGCGCTCAGGAACCGGGCCGAGAATGTCAGGTCCGGATAGGCGTCCAGGCGGACCTGGGCGCGCGATCCGGGCGCCAGCAGGCCGCCGTCGGGCTCGCCGACAGAGGTGTGCACCTCCATTTCACTGGGATCGAACAGGCGCAGCAGTTGCTGGCCAGGATAGACCTGGTCGCCTTCCTGGGCCGGGCCGCGGCTGTCGCCGCGCCAGATCGGCTCCAGGGCGACCATGCCCTGGAGCGAGGCGCGCACCACCAGGCGCGAGACGTTGGTTTCGGCCCTCTTGAGAGCCACCGCCTGGCGGTCGCGCTTCAACTCGATGATCTTCAGGGCCGCCTGGTCGGCGTTCTCGCGGAAGGCGTGGGACTTCTTGAGGCTTTCCAGTCTCTGCGTGGCGGCCTCCGCGCGCACCTCGTTTTTCCGCCGCTCGATTTCGCTCAACGTCTCGGCCTTGCGAAGCTGGATCTTCGCCTTGTCGAGATCGGCGAGCGCCTGTTGCAGCTCGGCGCTCCGCGTCTCGGCGTTGCTGCGGTTTTCCGCCTTCTTCTGGTCGATCTGGTGGTTGAGGTCGTCGAGCTTGGCCTCCGCCTCCCGAGCGTTATCGGCCTGCTGGGTGCGGTCGAATTCCGCCAGGATATCCCCCGCCGCGACCATGGAACCGCTGGGAATAATGCGGGTGATGGTCAGCCGGCCCCCGCTCTGCCCGGAGATCTGCGGAACGACCACGGTGAACTCGCGCACCGCCTTGACCGTTCCCGTGGCCCGCACCTGCCGCTTCAGCGGCGCGGCCAAAGGCACGGCTTCACGCGACACAGACGCCGCCGACGCGGCCGGAACCCGGGGTCCGGAACCGCAACCGGCGAGCAACGCACACGCCAAAACGCCTGCCATCGCTCTCAGCATCTTCGCCGCATTCCTAGGTATAGACGTTGAGACGCCGTTTTTCGTTGGGCGGTTCCCGGGAAAGCCTCCCGATCCGGCGCGGCGGGACCTGCTTTGCGCGTTGAGGAAGCTGTGGTATGTTAAACCAAAACTCAGAGGGTGCCATGAGCCGCTTGAAAGATCTCCTGCGGGACCGGCCGGTCTCTCACATCGAGCCGGAGTGCAGCGTCGCGGATGCCGCGCGGCGGATGAGCGAGTTGCGCGTCGGCGCCATCCTGGTTCTGGAACAGAGCCAATTGCGCGGGCTGTTCAGCGAGCGCGATCTGATGACCCGCGTGGTCGCCGCCGGCCGCGACCCGGAACGAACACGGGTGCGCGAGGTGATGTCCACCGAACTGGCGACGATCGGCGAGTCCGCCTCCAGCGACGAGGCGATGGAGATGATGCGGTGCAACAGTTGCCGTCATCTGCCGGTGCTGGGCGAAGCCGGGGTGGCCGGGCTGATCTCCATGCGCGACCTGATGAACTACGAACTGGAGCGCAAGACCGAAGAGATCCAGCACATGCGGGCCTACATTACCGGCAACGGATGACGGGCCGCGGCATCCATGAAAGGGAATGGTCCTGGATGCCCAAGCCCGGCTCGCCGACTGGCGGGATATCGCTCCCGAGGTTCGCCACTTCTACTTCGAAATCCCGGGAATTCAACGATTTGAGTTCGCCCCGGGCCAGTTTGTCTCCGTCACCGACATGGTGAGCGGCAAGCGGGTCACGCGCGCCTACTCCATCGCCTCCGCCCCCGACGGCAACCGGTTCGAGCTTTCGCTCAACCGCGTTCAGGACGGGCGGCTGTCTCCGCATCTGTTCCGGCTCGTCAACGGCGACGCGGTTCACTTCAAAGGTCCGTATGGCAGCTTCACGTTGCGCGACCCGGCGCGCGAGGCGGTGTTCGTGGCGCACGGCACCGGAGTGGCGCCGTTCCGGTCGATGCTGCTGGCGCGGCTGCCCATCAACCGGGATCGCCGCTTCACGCTGCTTTTTGGATGCCGGCACGAGGAGAGCCTGCTGTACCAAGAGGAGTTCGAGCGGCTGGAACGCGAGCACCCCAACTTCCGTTTTCTGCCGACCCTGTCCCGCCCCTCGGAGCGTTGGACGGGACGGCGCGGCCGCGTGCAAGCGCACCTGGAGGAAACCGTGCGAGAAGCCCGCGGCGCCGACGTCTACCTCTGCGGGCTGGCCGAAATGGTGCGCGAGGTCCGCGAGCGGCTGGCGGGGATGGGCTTCGACCGCGGCCAAGTCCTCTACGAGCGCTATAGCTGACCCGCCGGCGCCGCGCGTCCGCTATATTTGTAGCTGAATGTCGTCCTTGGGAGCGCGGGTGGCGGTTCTGGCGGCCGCCGGATTCATTGTCTTCGGGGTGGTGGCGGCGATCCTGACCCAGGTACTGCCGGGGAAGCGGGGGCCCACCGACTACCTGGTGATTGGCGGGGTGGCCACCCTCGCCGCGCTGGCGGCGGTGTTTTTCACGCTGATCACCGGATACATGAAGACGCGGGACGTCTTCTTCCGGCGGCGGCAAAAACCCGGTTCATAGCGGCGCGCTACGCCGAACGGACTTCAACAAGCTGGTAGACGGCCCGGGTCTGATCCAGGGAAGCGAAGGTGAGACCGGGCAGCTTGGCCGAGGCCGAGCCGGCCGCCACTCCCCAGCGGAGCGCGTCCGGGTAGTCCGGCGAGCGGGTCATGGCCCAGACGAAAGCGGCCGCCAGCGCATCTCCCGCCCCGATGGCGCATACGGCGTCCACGCGCGGCGGAAGCGCCTCGTAAAGACGGCCGTCAAAGGAACCCACCGCTCCGCGGGCGCCCAAGGACAGCACCACCGACTGCGCACCGTAATCGTGAATGCGGGCGGCGGCCTCCAGGAAGTGAGTGCGGGTTAACAAGACCCGGCTCAGCAGTCGCTCCGCTTCGTGCTGGTTGGGAGCAACCACGGTGGGTCCGGCCTCCAGACCGGCTTCCAGCGGCTCCCCGTCGGTGTCGAGCAGGGTGTTGACCCGGCGGGAGTGGGCCAGGGCGATCAGCCGGGCGTAGAAATCCTGGGGAACGCCGGGGGGAAGGCTGCCGCAGAGCATCAGCCACTCCGCCCCCTCCAGGGCCGCCGACACTGCCCCCTCCAGCCGCGCCAGTTCATCCCCGTTCAGGCTCGGGCCGCGCTCGTTCAGCTTCACGGTGAGGCCCTGCTTGTCGCTGATGGTCAGGTTGGTGCGGATCTGCTTGCGAATCTTGACCAGTTCCACCGGAAAGCCGGCCTTGGCAAGCAACTCTTCGAACAGCCGGCCGGGCCTTCCTCCGCAAGGAGCGATGGCACGGGTGGCGCCGCCGAAATCGTGGATGACGCGCGAAGCGTTGATCCCCCGGCCGCCCGCGCTCTCAAAGCTGGACAGGATGTAGGCCCGGTCTTCAAACACCAACCGGTCGGCCGTCACGTTGCGGTCGACCGCCGGATTCATGGTGAGTGTGACGATCAAACCTTGATCATACGAAACCGCACGGCGGCCAAGGGAGCGAGACTCGATTTGGACATAGGGTGAAACCGATAGAGGTGATTAGAGCGCCAGCTAAGGTGTAGCTCTGATACTGCCCGATTGCCACAGAAGCGACCATGGTACATGAGTAGTCCTGGAGAGCACTGAACGTGTCGAGACGCTCGCCCTATCGATCTTTGGCAACGAAGTTCTCCATGTTCACCGGGGCTTTGGTGTTCTGGATCGTGGGCACGTTTCTGATGTACGCCGTCCGCCAGGATATCGTCGACTTACGGTGGGGTGTGGCGCTGTGCGGAATCGTCTGCCTTGTAGCGGCGGCGATCGCGGGATTCACCCACCGCGTTCTGACCCGGCCGCTCACCAACCTCCAGCGCGGCATCGACATGGTGGGCCACGGGAAACTGGAGACCCTGCAAATCAGCCAGACGGGCGACGAGATCGAGGCCCTGGGCCGGGCGTTCAACCATATGATCGAGGCGCTGGCGGCGTCGCGGGAGGAGATCCGGCACCACCAGGAACTGCTCGAGGAACGGATCCGGGCGCGCACGGAGGCCCTGGAAGAGGCGATGCAGCGGGCTCTGGCGGCCAGCCAGGCGAAGAGCGAGTTCCTGGCCAACATGTCCCACGAGTTGCGCACGCCGATGACGGGCGTG
>CAYOTD010000294.1:5652-6688 GCA_964406685.1 uncultured Solibacteraceae bacterium
CTGGGGATGATAGACCTGGCGCTCGACAGCCGGCTGAGCCCGGACCAGCGCGAGCACCTGGAAACCGCCCAGCGATGCGCGCACTCCCTGCTGGTCCTGCTGAACGACCTGCTGGATCTTTCGCGGATCGAGGCGGGGCGCATGGCGCTGGAGCGGATTCCCTTCGACCTGAACCGGCTGATTGAGGACTGCGTTTCCTCGCATCTGCCGCGGGCCCGCCAGAAGAGAATCGATCTGACCTGTCAGATCGCCCCCACGGTGCCGCGGCAGGTGCTGGGCGATCCGCTGCGGCTCCGGCAGATCGTGATGAACCTGGTGAACAATGCCGTCAAGTTCACCGAGCAGGGGGCGGTGGCGGTTCAGGTCGGCTCCAGCGACGGACTGAGTGAGGGCCAGTTCTCGCTCGATCTGACCGTGCGCGACACGGGAACCGGCATCCCGGCGGAGAAGCTGTCCGTCATCTTCGAAAAGTTCACGCAGGCCGACGGGAGTATCACGCGGCGCTATGGCGGATCGGGGCTGGGACTGGCTATCACCCGGCGTCTGGTGGAGATGCACGGCGGCAAGATCCGCGTGGAGAGCGAACCGGACCGCGGCAGCAGTTTCTACGTCTCACTGCCCCTGGAGCGAGTCTCGGCCGGGCCGGCGCTGGTGGTGGCGGGTGGCTCGAACGGCGACGGCTTGAAGGGCGCGGTCCCGGCCAAGGCGGCGCGAATCCTGGTGGTCGAGGACAATCTCGTCAACCAGAAGGTGGTCGGCGCCATCCTGCGCAAGAAGGGTTACGCCGTCGAGATCGCCAACAACGGCCAGGAGGCGCTGGACAAGTTGGAGGCTGGCGAGTACTCCCTGGTGTTGATGGATGTGCAGATGCCGCTGCTGGACGGGCTGGAAGCCACTCGCCGGATCCGCCAGCAGGAGCGGTGGCAGAAGCTGCCCATCCTGGCCATGACGGCCCACGCCATGAACGGCGATCGCGAGAAGTGCCTACAGGCCGGCATGAACGCCTACGTCTCCAAGCCGGTGGAGGCGGCGCGCC
>CAYOTD010000295.1:0-6654 GCA_964406685.1 uncultured Solibacteraceae bacterium
AGTACGATCCCGGAATCGGCGGCCACATCTCCACCTACGCTTCCCTCGCCACCCTGCTCGAGGTCGGCTTCCATCATTTCTTCCGCGGCTCCTACGACAATCAGCCCGGCGATCTCATCTATTTCCAGGGCCATGCTTCGCCGGGTGTTTACGCCCGCGCTTTTCTGGAAGGCCGCCTGAGTGAAAAGCACCTGGAGAACTTCCGCCACGAACTGCGGGATCACCCCGGGCTTTCGTCCTATCCCCATCCCTGGCTGATGCCGGGCTTCTGGCAATTCCCCACCGTCTCGATGGGGCTGGGACCGATCAACTCCATCTATCAGGCGCGCTTCCAGCGGTATCTGGAAAGCCGCGGAATCATCCCCAAGACTCCTCGCAAGATCTGGATGTTCGGCGGCGACGGCGAGAGCGACGAACCCGAATCCCTGGGCGCCCTGACGCTGGCTTCCCGCGAGAAGCTAGACAACCTGATCTTCGTCATCAACTGCAACCTGCAACGCCTCGACGGCCCGGTCCGCGGCAACGGCAACATCATCCGCGAGCTGGAAGCCGCCTTCCGGGGCGCGGGCTGGAACGTCGTCAAGGTGCTGTGGGGCTCGGGGTGGGACGATCTGCTGGCGCGCGACACCTCCGGCCTGCTGGTCCGCCGGATGGGAGAGACCGTCGACGGCGAGTATCAGAACCTGGCCGTCAAGGGCGGCGCTTACGTGCGCAAGGAGTTCTTCGGCAAGTACCCGGAGCTGCTGGAACTGGTGAAGGACCTGACCGATGATGATCTGGCGCGCCTGCCGCGCGGCGGCCACGATCCGCAGAAGGTTTTTAACGCTTATCGAAGAGCCGTCGAACACACAGGAGCGCCCACCGTGGTGTTGGCCAAGACGATCAAGGGCTACGGAATGGGCGAAGCCGGCGAGGGCCGCAACATCACCCACCAGCAGAAGAAGCTCAACGAGCAGGAGATGGAGTATTTCCGCCGGCGCTTCGACATCCCCATTCCCGAAGAGGCCGTGCACACCATCGGCTTCTACCGCCCGCCCGAGGACAGCCCGGAGATTCGCTACCTGCTGGAGCGGCGCAAGGCGCTGGGCGGTTTTGTTCCCGCGCGCGGCACGGAGCGCATCCGCGTCGAGGCGCCGCCGCCGGAGTTCTTCGAGGAGTCCCTGGCCGGCTCGCAGGGCCGCGAAGTCTCGACCACGATGGCCTTCGTTCGCGTGCTCACGCTCCTGCTGAAGCACCCCGAGCTGGGCAAGTACGTTGTGCCCATCATCCCCGATGAAGCGCGCACCTTCGGCATGGACAGCATGTTCCGCCAGTTCGGCATCTACGCCAGCCAGGGACAGCTCTACAAGCCGGTGGACCGCGACATGTTCCTCTACTACCACGAGGCCCGGAACGGCCAGATCCTGGAAGAGGGCATCACGGAGGCGGGCGGACTGGCGTCGTTCACCGCCGCCGGCACTTCGTACGCCAACTACGGCGTGCCGATGATCCCGTTCTTCATCTACTACTCGATGTTCGGCTTCCAGCGCGTGGGCGACATGATCTGGGCGTTCGCCGACTCGCGCGGCAAGGGCTTCCTGGTGGGCGGCACGGCCGGCCGCACCACGCTGGCGGGGGAAGGGCTCCAGCACCAGGACGGCCACAGCCACGTGCTGGCCTCCACCGTCCCCACCTGCGCCAGCTACGATCCGGCGTACGCCTACGAGATCGCCTACATCGTCCAGGACGGCATCCGCCGCATGTACCAGGACAACGAAGACCGCTTCTACTATCTGACGGTCGGCAACGAAAACTATGCCCATCCGGAGGCCCCGGCGGGTTGCCGGGAAGGCGTCCTGAAGGGCGTTTACAGGCTGCGCCCGGCGGGGTCGGGCAAAGCCGTGGCCCAGTTGTTCGGCAGTGGCTCGATCCTGAACGAGGCCCTGCGCGCGCAGCAGATTCTGGCGGAGCGCTTTCAGATTGCGGCCGATGTCTGGAGCGTCACCAGCTATAACGAGCTGCGCCGCGATGCCCTCGCCGTGGAGCGCTGGAACCGGCTGAACCCGGCGCGGCCCGCGCGCCAGCCGTACATCCTGGAAGCGCTGAACGGCGCCAAGGGTCCCATCGTCGCGGCCACCGACTACATGAAGATCGTGCCCGACCAGCTTGCCCCGTGGCTAAGCGGCCGGCTGCTGTCGTTGGGTACGGATGGTTTCGGCCGCAGCGACAACCGCCAACACCTGCGCCGCCACTTCGAAGTGAGCGCCGAAGCCATCGTCGCGGCCACGCTGGCGCAGTTGGCCCGAACCGGCAAGTTCGACCCCGTGCACGCGCAGGCAGCCGTGCGCGAACTGGGCCTGGATCCGGACTCGCCGGAACCGTCGGCGCGGTAGGGGCGCGGCGCTACGCCGCTTCCCGCTCGGCCAGGGCGCTGTCGAGGCGGGCGGCCTGAATCGACCGCGCGATGCCGAGGCGGCGCAGGAGTTGGATCTGAATCCAGGAGACGTCGAATTCGTACCAGGCCAGGCCGTGCCGGGCGGAGCTGGGGTGGGCGTGATGGTTGTTGTGCCACCCCTCGCCGAAGGTGATCAGCGCCACCCACCAGTTGTTGCGCGAATCGTCGCGGGTGGCGAAGCGGCGCGAACCCCAGATGTGGGTGGCGGAGTTGACCAGCCAGGTGGCGTGCAGGCCAAAGACCACCCGCAGGCAGACGCCCCAGAGCACCATAGTCAGCCCGCCGGCCGCGTACAGCAGCGCCGCCAGGGCCAGCGTGGGCAGCCAATGATAGTCGTTCAGCCAGCGGTAGAAGCGGTGCTTGGCCAGGTCGGGCGCGTATTTCGCCATCTGCCGCGTGTTGTTGTGCTTCGTCTCGCCGACCAGAAGCCAGCCAATATGGGCCCACCACGCGCCGTCGCGTGGGGAGTGCGGATCGCCGGGTTGGTCGGACTTCTGGTGGTGCAGCCGGTGCGTCGCCACCCAGAAGATCGGCCCGCCTTCCAGGGTCAGCGCACCGCAAACCGCGAAGAAATACTCCAGCCACAGCGGCACCTTGTAGGACCGGTGCGTGTGCAGGCGGTGGTAGCCCATGCTGATGCCCAGCCCGGTGGCCATCCAGAGCAGGAAAACCGCCACGGCGAGCGCGGTCCAGGTGAAGCGGAACAGCGCGGCCACCGCGCCGGCGTGCAGCAGCATCAACGCGATGGTGGTGCCCCAGTTCAGCCGCTGACGGCTGTAGATACGGGTAACGTCGTTGTTCAATGGATCTCCCAGAGATGCAGGTATAGCCATATGCTAGCAGAGATCCGGCAAGGCCGCTCTTGGCTGATAATGTGAGTCATGGCGGTTGCGTTGAGCCTCTTGCTGCTCGTCTCCGCCGCCGCGGAGGTGCGCGAGCGCACCTTCGAGCTTCATCTACAGATCGAACCCAAGGCTCCCGCCGCCGTCTACATTCAGGGATCGATCACGCCGTTCTCCGCCGCCGGGCGGGCCGGTCCCGACGGGCGGGCACGGTTCAAGAACCTGCTGCCGGGGCCGTACACGGTCTCGGCCGTGGTTCGCGGCCACGGCGAGGCGCAGCAGACCGTCGAGGTCGGCCCAAGCACGGCGGACTCCAAGGGCCGCGTGCGGGCGACGCTACGGGTGGCCGAGACCGGCTCGCTTCCCGAATCGACGCGGCAGCGGGCCCAGGTCTCCGCCCGCCAGCTCAGCGTCCCGGAGCGCGCCCGCAAGGAGTACCTCGACGCCCAGAAGAAGCTGGAGCGGCGCGATATCGAGGGCGCGATCGCTCATCTTCAGAAGGCCGTCGAACTAGCCCCGCAGTTCGTTGTGGCCTGGAACAATCTGGGCACGATTGCCTATCAGACGAAGCGCTATGCCGAAGCGGAGAAGTACTTCCGGCAGGCGCTGGAGCAGGAGGCCGACGCCTACGACCCGCTGGTCAACCTGGGCGGCACTCTGCTCTCCCTGGAAAGATACAAGGACGCACTGCCCTACAACCTTCACGCGGTCCAGCGCCGGCCCGAGGACGCGCTCGCCAACTCCCAGCTCGGCATGAACTACTTCTTCCTGGGCAGGTTCGAGCTCGGTATCAAGCACCTCGCTATCGCCAAAAAGATCGATCCGGCACACTTCTCCCTGCCGCAATTGACCCTGGCCGAGATCTACCTCCAGAAGAACGAGAAACACGCCGCCGCCGACGAGTTGGAGGAATTCTTGCGGTTCCATCCAGACTGGCCGGCGGCGGCCAGCGTGCGCGAGGCAATCGGGAAACTGCGCAAGGCACGCGAGTAGCCAAGCGGGGAAGCACCCGGATGGATTACGGGCGCTCCCCCGTGTCTCCGCGC
Organism: uncultured Solibacteraceae bacterium; assembly: GCA_964406685.1. GTDB lineage: Bacteria > Acidobacteriota > Terriglobia > Bryobacterales > Bryobacteraceae > JACQZT01. The sequence continues at coordinate 4,323 of CAYOTD010000295.1, forward strand.
CAGCCGGGTTCGCGCCGAGGGCCGGATCGACGCTCCGCAGGGGGCGAGAGAACTTGTCCCACTCACGTACCAGTACTATCCTAGGGCTGTTTCCCATCCCGCGCCACGGAAAAACCTACCTATCAGGCGAAATCCGATGTGCCGTCTAAGAATTCCGCGGCGTGGCGTAAGCCGTGGTTAATGAAGCGTGAACCGGGGCTCGATATCGACTGGAATCCCGCCCAGCCGGTCCAGCGCCTTCCGCATCTCGGGCCGGATGGAGCCGTACTTGTCGAGCATCGCCTTGGCGCGCGCATAGGAACCTTCGGCCTCGATGGTCAGCAGCTCGCGGGTCAGGCTGCGCACGCCGTCCCTGATCTTCCTCGGATCGACGCTGAAGGGTCCCGCCTCGCCGGCGTTAAGGAACGCTCCCGCGTCACGGAGGTAGTTGAATTGCAGAGCCACCGCGCGGCCGTGGGCCTCGTTCACGCCAAACCGGACGGAACGGAAGGCGCTGGCCAAGAACGTGGTGTACAGGGCCGCCTCCATCTTCCGGTCTACCACGCCCCTCTCTATCAGGTACTGAAGCGCAAACAGCCCTGTGGAATCGGCCTTGGCCTCCTCGATGGCGGAGTACAGCTCCTTCAGCTCTCTGCGGACGGTGGTATCACGCCCCGCAACTCTGATGCTATGGGGACCAAGACCGTGCACAAGCTCGTGCGCCACGGTGTGCGTGAAGAAGGCGTCGAAAGAGACCTCGTTCATCCGCCCGGCATCGAGCACCGCGCGCGCGATCGGCACCAGGATCTGGTTGAACTTGGCCTCCTGCACGTTCTTGAGCATCACCCGCTTGGAGCCCTTCTGCTTGATGACGCGCTCGTCGTTGGGCAGGTTGAAGGCGGCGGCCTGCACGCCCTGCCGGCCCTCGCCCGCGCTGAAGACCTCCTGAACCACGCGTATGGGCGCCGCCGCGCCGATCCGCGGATTGCGGTGGCGCGGGTCGACCGGCAGGCGGTTCTCGATCTCCTGCAAGTGCGCGCCGAAGCGGGCGAGCTTCTCCGTTTCGGCGTCGTCGCGGAGGGTGACATAGGCCTCGAAGGCGGCCTTGGCATTGAGCAGCGCGTCCTCGTAGACCTCGTACGGACCGATGGTGACCTCCAGCGGCGCGTCCAACTCCAGCCAGGCGACATCGCTGGCGTAGTAGTCGTTAGACAGGAAGGCAGCGGCACGCAGGGAGAGAAACCTCTTGAGGGTTTCGTTGGGCGTCAGCGCGGCCGCCTCGCGCAGGGCATGCGCCGCAGGCTCCAGGAACTCCCGATACTCTTCGCTGTAGGGGATCGCACGGAGCTTGCCGTCCGCTCCCCGGCGGATGACGTGGAAGAAGCCGCCGCTTCCCCCTTGAGGGTTCCCACCCAGGCGTTGAACTCCTCTTTGGTCATGTCGTCGGGATAGAAGCCGGCCTGCGGCGGCTTGGCGGGAACGCCGGGCACGAACGGCTCATCTTGGTCCAGCCGCGACCAGGGCCCGAAGTTGATGCGGAAATAGCGCAGCCGCGCCTGGCCGGCGGGTGTCCGGTCGGCTTCCAGTCTCCGGAGCAGATCGGCGTTGCCGTGCCACACCTGGCGCAGGTAAAGGGGGTCGAGGTGGCGCGCCGCTTCCACGATTTTGTCCAGCGCCTTGCGGTCCGCCTCGCCCAACTTGCCGAGATCGGCCTTGATTTCGGTCGGGGCGAAGCGCGCGATCTTGCGCTCCAGCTCCGCCGCCTGGTCTGAGGTTTCCTTCTTCATCCGGTTGCAGCCCGCCAGCAGGACCAGAGTCAGGAGAACCGTCGCCGAGGGACGCATGGGATTCAGCGCAGCTTCGCCGCGGCCGCCTCCACATCGGGAGCGAACTGGAACACCGTGTCGAGCCGGGTGACATGAAACCCTTCACGCACGACGCCTTCGGCGCCCGCCATCATGAGCGCCCCCCCCGCCTGCATCACCTTATTGAAGCTGGCGATGAAGCGGCCAATGCCGGTGGAATCGATGTGAGTCACTCCGGCGACATCGAAGACCAGCTTGCGGCGGCCCGCGGCCAGCAGTTCCGCGGTCAACGATTCGATGCGGGCGCTCTCGTCGCCCAGCATGATGCGTCCGGCCACCCGGACGACCACAATGCCGTCGTCCCGGATCACGTGGCCGATCTCGAGCGGCGTCTGGCTCTGTTTCATCGTGATGCCTTCTATGATAAACGCTCCCGCTGGGCCAGGAGTTCGGAAAGCGCCTCCTGCCACGGGCTCAGCTTCGGCCCGAGCGGGTTTGGCAGCACCGCGCGCGCCTATGACCTGCTGGTGCAGCAAGAAAAGTTGCTC
>CAYOTD010000296.1:0-6635 GCA_964406685.1 uncultured Solibacteraceae bacterium
GGCTCGAGGATTCCGTCCGGCAGCGGATTGGCGAGGGTGGCGCGGAAGGTAAGCCCGTTGTCCAGACTCGGCACCACGCTGGTGCGGCGGCTGTAGCCCTGCTGGCCGGCGTCCACGCGGTCCGAGCCCAGAGGGATGAAGTAGACGCCATAACCGGCCCGGACCACGGTGCGCTGGCGCCACTGGTAGGCGAGGCCGATGCGAGGGTTGAAGTTATTGCGGTCCGGCTCGTAAAGGCCGCGCGATTGACCGCCCGCGCCGGCGAACAAGAGGCCGCCCTTCACCTGGAAGGCGGAAGCCGGGATTTCGGCGATCGGGGAAGCCGCATAGGCCGCGCGGGCCGCGGCCTCGACGGGGCTGGCGGCGGTGAAATCGAAGCCGCGCGTGGAGCGGTTGTACCGTTCGACCGAGGGGGTGTCGTAATCCCAGCGCAGGCCCAGGTTGAGGGTCAGCCGGCGAGTAAGCTTCCAGTCGTCCTGAAGGAACAGGCCGTAATAAGCCGAGCGCTCGGCGGTGGAGGCGTTGCGATCCACCCCACCCCCGGTGGGCAGGCCCAGAAGCATCGAGGCCAGGCCCTGCCCGACGGCCGCTCCCGCCGAGTTGTCCAACGGCCCCTGTGTCCAGGTGGTGCCGAAGGAGTAGGCCGGCGAAATGTTGCCGAAGGTGGTCACGTTTTCCAGCATGAGACGTCCCTCGGCGCCGAACTTCAGGCTATGATTGCCGCGCATGTAAGTCGCCTGGCCGGAGAGGTTGTGGTAAGTGGTGGCGGGAATGGAACCGGAGGCGCCGCCGATGCCGGTCAGTCCGGTGATGGAGGTCTGGGGAATGGTGGTGAGAGTGCTGTCCAGTTGCCTGACCAGCGAAGAGTTGAGGCCGAGCGCGCTGAGGTCGAAACCGATGCTGGGCGGCGCGGTCTGGTCGACAAAGCGGTTGAGGCCGTAGCGCAGGTTCAGCATCAGGTCGGGCCGCAGGACGAGGGAGTCGTCGAGCGTGATGCCGGTCTGGCGGCGGGTGCGGATGGTGCCGGTGGAATCGTTGTGAAAGTAGTGGTCGCTGACCGGGTCGGTGTAGGCGCGATTGAAGGAGACGAAGAGGCGGTGGGTGTCGCTAAGGGCGTGATCGATGCGGCCCAGGAAGCCTTTGTAAGGGGAGTCGGCCATGTTGGGGTCGGTGTAGTTGGACGTGCCGTCGCGGTTGCCGGCGGTGTTAGGCAGCGGGTAGTAAGTCAGCAGCTTCCTGGCGATGGGATCGATGCGCGAGGCGGGGACGATGTTGCCGGCGAAGGGCTGGCGGCTGAAGCGGCCGTTGGCGGCGGCGGCAATCGTCGCGGGATCGTAGACCTGATACTGCGTGCCGAGGGCCAGCAGCTCGGAGAAATCGCCCTGGCGCTGCCTTTCCGAGGGCACGCTGTAGGAGGCGCGCGAGGCGCGCTGGCGGTCCACGCCATCGCCGCCGAAGGTCCAGAAGGTGCGATTGCGGCCGTCGTACAGCTTGGGGATCAGGACCGGCCCGCCGATGTTGCCGCGGAAGCGCAGGACGCGCTGCGGGGGCCAGGCCTTGTCGATCTTGTCGGAGGTGACCGGCCCGGTGCTGAGATCGTAGATGGCGCGGTTGGTGAAGAAGTCGTGAGCCATCAGGCCGCGGCTCTGGTTCTGGAAGACCGCGCTGCCGTGAAGCTGGTTGGTGCCGCTCTTGATCACCATGTTAATGTAAGCGCCGGTGAAGCGGCCCACCGAGGCGTCGTAAGCAGCCGTCTGCACGCGGAACTCCTGCACCATCTCCGGCGGCGGGTTCAGCGTGAAGCCGCCCGAGCGCGACATGATGGGCGTGCCGTCCATGGCGAACTCGCTGGCGCTGCCGCCGCTGCCCGAGATCGACGTGCCGGAGGCGCTGCCGAGGGCGTCGGGGGGCCAGAGATTGGTGGGCGCGGTGGTGGTCACCACGCCGGGCACCATCTGCATCATGTAGATGACGCTGCCGCCGGGGGAGGGCAGTTCGAGAATGCGCCGGTTGTCGATGACCTGGCCGACGCTGGCGTTGGCCGACTCCAACAGCGGCGCTTCGCTGGTGACCGTGATGCTGTCGGTGACCGCGCCCAGGTCCATGCGCAGCTCGAGGTTCAGGACATCGCCCACGCGCAGCTCGACGCGCTGCTGGACGAAGCGCTTGAAGCCTTCCTTCTCGGCTTCCACGCGGTAGGCGCCCGGGATCAGGTTTCGCAGCTCGAAGTTGCCTTCGGGGTTGCTGGCGGCGCGGGCGGCGACATTGGTGTCCAGGTTGACGGCGCGCACGGTGGCGGCGGGGATGGCCGCCTGGGTGGCGTCCACCACGCGGCCGGTAATGTGTCCCGTGGGCGTTTGGGCGAACAGGACGGTGGTGAGGGAGAAGAGTCCGAGCAGTTTCATCGAGTTGCTCCTTGTGCTACAAGGCGACGACGGTGCCGGCGATGAAGCGGGCGCCGTTCGCCTGGTTGAAGTAATAGACCGACAGGACGCGGTTGCCGGGCAACAGCGCCGACCAGGGATAGCCGATATCCGTGGTGCCGCCGTCGTCGCGCAGGACGATTTCGGGGGCGGTGGCGAAGTCCGTGCACTCCGGGTCCAGGATGCGCGCGCGGATGCCGAAGGGCGGGTGGCGGTATCCGTAGACCAGCCAGACGCGGCCATCGGGCAGGCGCAGGGCGTGGTGCGGGGAGCCCTGAAAACCCGCGTCCTGCCAGCGCTGGAAGCTCTTGCCGCCGTCGCGCGAGCGGACCACCACGGTGTGGTTGTCGAGGCCCGAGGTGCGCACGAAACCCACCAGGTCGCCGCGCGGTGTTTCGATGAGCGACGTCTCGGTCATCGACACCTTGCCGTCCGCGGCGGCCCGGCAGCGGTACGTCCACGACTTGCCGCCGTCTTCCGATACGAGCAAGTGAAGGTCGTCCGGCTGCGGCTTTTCGCGGAAACATCGCGTCAGCCAGTAGAGCCGGCCGTCCTTGCCCTGGCACATCGCGCCGCGGTTGAACAGCGGCAGGACGCGGCCCCAGGGGTCCAGCGCCTTGGGGTTGGGCATGTCGGGCGGGCGGTAGGGGCCGTTCCAGGTGCGCGCCCCGTCCTCGGACCGCATCAGGTAGCCGCCCAGGAAGAAGTACTCGTCGTGGCGGATCTGGGCGCGCGGCGCTTCGAGCCGTTTGAGGTTCAGGCGCAGCCAGGCGTAGCTGGTGACCACGAGCGAGCCGTCGCGCAGTTGCACCATGCACGGATCCTGCGAGCCGCCGAAGGCGTGGGCGTGGATGAGTTCCGGCTCGCGCGACCAGGTTTCGCCGTTGTCGCGCGAACGGACCAGCACGAGATAGCTGTTGGGGTCGGTGTGCGAGCTGGCCTTCTCGCCGAAGGCGCGGCGCTCGGGAGCGCGGCGGAAGGCGACGAGTAACTCACCATCGGGCCGGCGGACGATGGAGGGGAAGGCGCTGTAGAAGGTCTCGTCGCGGTAGACGACGATGTCCTTGATCTTGCGCGGCGGCGGCGCGGCGGCCGCGGCGGCGGAGTACAGAAACTGGCGGCGGTTCAGGGTCACTGTTCGATTCCTCCGCCGGCGGTGGCCGGCACTTCGGTCTGGAACTGGCGATAGGAGCCCGCGACGTGCTCGCGGAAGGCGTCGAGGATGGCCCGCTCGTCGCGGGAACGCATGGCGGCGAGGATGGGGTCGTGGGAGTGAACGCTGCGGGCCAGGTTCTTCAGGCTCCGGCTGCGGCGGATGCTCAGGAAAGCGAACAGCGGGACGGTGATCAGGTCGAGGACGAGATAGAGCGTCCGGTTGCCGGAGAGCTGCCAGATGAGGCGGTGGAAGTCGAGGTCGGCGGAGACGTAATCGAAGTAGGAGTCCCGCTCGAGAGCCGCGTGGATGGCTGCCAGCCGCTGTTCGAGGCGCGCGAAATCCGGTTCCTCCATGCGCGCGGCGGCGGCGACGGCGGCCTGGCCTTCGAGCAGGACGCGAAGCTGGGCGCGCTCCTGCACGTCCTGGGGGCCGAGCGAGGTCACAACCGTGTCGCGGTTGGGATTGCGGACTACGAGACCGGCGTGCTCGAGTTGCAGCAGCGCCTCGCGCACCGTGGGCTGGCTGACCTGGAGCGCGCGCGCCATGTGGGCTTCGCGGATCGCATCGCCCGGGCGCAGCTTACCGGAAAAGATCGCCTCGCGCAGCGTCTCCAGCACGCGCGAGCGGACCGAGCCGGTTCGCACGGGCTGGAAGAGCGGGGCCGGCCCATTCCCGTTAACGTTATTGTTCACGGGAATAGGCTACACCACCTGCGGGGCGCTGCGCAAGGCGGTTGCGGTTTTCGTTACTTCTTTTTGGCGGCCAGGGCCTGGCGGACGCCGGCGCCGTAGGCCGGGTCGACTTTGTCGAACAGGGCCAACTGGCGGTCCACGATGAACTGCGGGACGCCTTCCATCGAGTCGGCTATGTTGCTGAAAAGGCGATGTTTCTGTGCGTCATCGAAGAGGTGGAACAGGGCTCGGGGCTGGCTGAAGTCGTCGTTGCCCTCACGGTGGTCGTAGCGGGCGGCGTCGCCGGAGATGCGCAGGGGCGGCTCGGCGACGCTGGGGTCCTGGACCGGGCCGCCGAAGCTGTTGGGCTCGGAGTAGGCGTCCGGGTTGCCGGTGTCGTTGCGGAAGAAGCGCATCGGTCCATCCTTGTGATAGTGATGGACGGGGCACTTGGGCGCGTTCACCGGCAGGGACTCGTAGTGGGTGCCGAGCCGGTAGCGGTGCGCGTCGGCGTAGGAGAAGATGCGCGCCTGCAACATTTTATCCGGGCTGAAACCGATGCCGGGGACGACGTTGGAGGGACTGAAGGCGGCCTGCTCGATCTGGGCGAAGTAGTTGTCCGGGTTGCGGTTCAACTCGACCACGCCGACCTCGATCAGCGGGTAGTCTTTGTGCGGCCAGACCTTGGTCAGGTCGAAGGGGTTGTAGGGCGTCTTTTCGGCGTCGAGCTCGGGCATGACCTGGATGTGCATGACCCACTGCGGGTACTCGCCGCGCTCGATGGAGCCGAAGAGGTCTTCCTGGTAGGTTTCGCGGCTGCGGCCGATGACCTCGGCGGCTTGCTGGTTGGTCAGATGGCGGTGGCCCTGGCGGGTTTTGAAGTGGAACTTGACCCAGTAACGCTGGCCGGCGTTGTTCCACATGCTGTAGGTGTGGCTCCCGTAGCCGTTCATGAAGCGGGGGCTGAGGGGGATGCCGCGGTCGGACATCAGGATGGTGACCTGGTGGAGGCTTTCCGGGCTCAGCGACCAGAAGTCCCAGGCGGCGGTGTTGCTGCGCAGGTTGGTCTTGGGGTGGCGCTTCTGGGTGTGGATGAAGTCGGGGAACTTGAGGGGATCGCGGATGAAGAAGACGGGGGTGTTGTTGCCCACCATGTCCCAGTTGCCTTCCTCGGTGTAGAACTTCATGGCGAAGCCGCGCACGTCGCGCTCGGCGTCGGCCGCGCCCGCCTCCCCGGCGACGGTCGAGAAGCGCATGAGCAGTTCCGTCTTCTTGCCGACCTCGCTGAACAGCCTGGCGCGGGTGTAGCGGGTGATGTCCTTGGTGACGGTAAGGGTTCCGAAAGCGCCCCAGCCTTTGGCGTGGACGACGCGCTCGGGGATGCGCTCGCGGTTCTGGTGGGCGAGTTTTTCCAGCAGGTGGTAGTCCTGAAGCAGCACGGGACCGCGCGGTCCGGCCGTCAGAGTGTTTTGATTGTCGGCCACGGGGGCGCCGGCTGTGGTTGTGAGTCGATCGCTCATGGTGATATCTCCATATCCAGCCTGCGCCTGTCGCAGGAATAAGTAAAATCGATTGTTTATACTGTAGCAATAGGTTTCGACGATCATGAACCTGCAAGACCTTCGCTACATCGTTGCCATCGCCGGGCAGAGGCATTTCGGGCGCGCCGCCCAGGTGTGTCACGTCAGCCAACCCACCCTGAGCGGGCAGGTGCGCAAACTGGAAGAGCAACTGGGCGTGGCGTTGTTCGAGCGAACGAACAAGTGGGTCGTTCCGACCGAAGTGGGCGAGCGCATTCTGGCTCACGCGGCGCGCGCGCTGGAAGAGGCGGAAGCGATCGAGGAAGTGGCCCGGGCGGCGCGCAACCCGCTGGTGGGGCCGCTGCGGCTGGGCGTCATCCCGACGCTGGGGCCTTACCTGACTCCGCTGATCCTGGGGCCGCTGCGCGAGGCGTGCCCGGAACTGACGCCGGAGCTGTGGGAGGATGTGACCGCGGTCCTGCTGGAACGGCTGCGCGGGCGCCGGCTGGACGCGGCCATCATCGCCACCGAAGTGCCGGAGGGAGATCTTGCCATGCGGACGCTTTTCGCCGAACCGTTTCTGGCCGCTCTCCCCGTGGCGCATCCCTTGGCCGAAGAGGCGCAGGTGGAGGAGGACGCGTTGTCGGAGGACCTTCTGGTGCTCTCCGACGCCCACTGTCTGGCCGGGCAGGCGCTGGCGGCGTGCGGGCGCACGGAGCCGCGCGCCACCTCGTTCCGCGCCGCCAGCCTAGAGACGCTGGTGAACCTGGTGGCGGTGGGCTACGGCGCGACGCTCGTTCCGCAACTGGCCGCGCGGGGGATGAGCGGCCGGGGCGTGGTCCTGAAGCCGCTGGCCGGCGGGGCC
>CAYOTD010000297.1:0-6626 GCA_964406685.1 uncultured Solibacteraceae bacterium
GCGCCCATGCAGAATGTCCGCGACTACACTTGCGGCTTCCGGGCCTACCGGGCCGGCGTCCTCAGCGGCGTGCTCGCGCTCCACGCGGGACGGCTGTCCGGGGAGCGCGGCTTCGCCGCGATGGCGGAGATTCTGATCCGCTTCGGCGCCGCGGGCGCGCGCATCAGCGAGGTCCCGTTCGAGCTTCGCTACGAACTGAAGGGCGGGGCGAGCAAGATGGACGTGTCAGCCACCGTCCGCCGGACGGCTTGCGTGGCCTGGAGGAACCGGTTTCACGGCCAGCCAGAGAACCACCCCCGCCAGCCACGCGCACAGGCTCACCAGCCCGCTCCCCCACAGTAACCGCGGCTCGAAGCGCCAGACGATGCGGTGCCTGCCCGGCGGCACGGGCATCCCGCGAAACGCCGCGTTGGTGAAGTAGAGGGGCCGCTCCACGCCGTCCAACCACGCACGCCAACCCGGGTAGTGCGTCTCGGAGGAGGCCAGCCATCGCCAGCCCGGCGCGTCGGCCTCCAGTTCCAGATCCTTCAGGCTATAGCGAAGGACCTTCACCGTGCCGCCGGCGGCGCCTGCCTCCGGCAACGCCGGCGGTCCGCCTTCCACCACCGCCTCCGCCACGGGCCGGAACGCGGCCGAGCGCACGACTGCCGCCGCCTCGGATTCCGAGCGCGCCGCGCGAATCCGCGGCACCAGCCAGAAGCGCGGCAGCGCCGCCGCGTTCTCGTGGATCGAGAAACCCGGCACTTCCTCCCGGAACACGAAACCGCTTTCCGGAAGCCGGCTGCGCGAGACCAGGTAGCGGACGTTCAGCATTCCCAGCACCGGCGAGCGAAGGTCCTCGACCTCGTAGTAGGCGCCCCAACGCTCACCCTTGACGAAGGCCAGGCGCACCTGGATCAGCCGGGCCAGGGCGAGCGGATCGTTGCCGTTCGCGGTGGGCACTTCCGTCGTGGGAGCGGACATCGCCCACGGCAGCGTGTTCCCGATCGTGTCGATCCGCCAGGGCGGGAAGGCCGAATGGCTGAGGGAGCGCGCGCGTTCGAGCGTTACCGCCTGCCCGTCGAAGCGCGTCCGGCTGATACCCGGCTCGGCACGCCGCGGCATGGCGTGCATCTGCCGCCCCGAACTCACCAGGAGGAGATCGCAGGCGCAGACGGCAACGGCGGCCCAGAGCAACGTCGCCTTTCCGGTGGCCCGGTCCAAGCCGAAGCCCGCCAGCACCGCCAGCGCCAGGCCGAATGCCGGCACGGCGAACTCCGGATGCAGGCCCACCTTGAGCCACACCGGCAGCACGGAGTACGCCGCGCGCCCCACCGGCGTCGAGTCGCCGAGCATCATCAGACAGGACAACACCAGCAGAATCGAGAAAGCGAGATTGCGGCGGAAGACGGCCCAGGCGGCCAGGATCAGCGTCAGCCCGCCGCCGTACAGGTACATGTTGGTCAGCTCGAACGGCTCCCGGTAGGTCGTCACGTCGAACACGCCGTAGAAGTTCGGCCAGACCAGCGACACCAGCGCCTGGAGCGGGACTCCGCCCCCGGTTCCGAGCCAGTCCGCGCGGTACTTGCCGATGCTGTGCCGCGTGAGTTCGAGGGTGGGCAAAAGCTGAACCGCGGCCAGCATCACCGACGCGGCGGCGGCCCCAAGCACGGCCGCCAGCAAGCGCGGGCTTCGCCGGTCCACCAGCACCAAAAGGAACGCGAACAGCAGACAGGCGGCGTAGACGACGGCGGTCAGCGGCGTGTGCCCGGCAAAGACGGTGAGCGCGAGGGTCGCCGCCAGCAGGATGGCGCGCCGCCACGTGAGATCCCGCGAAAGCCGCAGCACCCAATCCAGCGCCAGCGGCAGCAGGGCCGCGATCGCCACCGCTCCCATGTGCTCGGCGTGCGCGGCGAAGAACCCGCCCAACTGGTACGCCGTGCCCGCCAACAGCGCGGCCGGAGGGCTCAGCCCGGCCGACCGCCCGAACCGGTACGCGAAGATGCCCGCCAGCAGAACGTGCAGGATCACGTTGAGCTCGAGCAGAAACTCGAGGTGCCGATGCCCGGCCATGCTCCCAACAGCCGCGGCAACTGCCATCGGCGGGTAGAACACCGCGGTCTGGATATTCGCCTGGAACGGCCGCCCGCAGTAGGTGTACGGATCCCAAAGCGGCAACTCGCCCCGGCCGAGCGCGTCCGCATAAAGGTGCGCGTGCGGCAGGTGGAAGCCGCGCAGGTCCCAGGGAATCACGAAATCGGAGAACAACACCCGGCGATGGAACAGCACAATCTCGGCGAGCAGGACCACGTAGGGCAGCAATCGGATCAGGCGCGGGCGCGGTGTCATGCGAGTGCCCCAGGCACGATCCAGGTTACATCACGGATCGCGGGGAATGATATAGTGCCTCGTGTAGGAGAAATCAATGGAGAATCAGACCGAATCGTCTACGCGCCGCGCATTTCTGGCGACCATGGCCACCGCCGCCAGCGCCGGGCGCGTGCTGGGCGCCAACGACCGCCTCAACATCGCCTTCATCGGCAACGGAATGCAGTTCGAGTATCTGGCGCGCGTCTTCAAGGACCGCCAGGAGCAGAAGAAGGACGTCCAATTCGCGGCCGTCTGCGACGTCTGGCAGCCGCGGCTGGAGTTCGGCCAGAAGCACGTGGGCGCGGAGAAAGCCTACCGCGACTACCGCGAGGTCCTCGCGCGAAAGGACATCGACGGCGTCGTGCTGGCGGTCCCCGACCACTGGCATCATCCGATGGCCACCGAAGCCATGCTCGCCGGCAAGGACGTGTATCTGGAAAAGCCGATGACCCGCACGGTCGAGGAGGCCGCCAAGATCAACGCCCTGGCCGGCAAGACGAAGCGCATCGTACAGTTGGGCGGCACCGGGCCGGCCACGCGCCTCTACTGGAAGGTCAACGACTACATCAAAGCCGGCAAGATGGGCAAGGTCCTCTGGGGCCTGATCAGCTACAACCGCAACACCCGCGAAGGCATGTGGGACTACCCCATCCCGGGACTGGGCAGCGAGCACTGGCCCAACGCCAAGTTCACCCCCGAGAACATCGACTGGAAGATGTGGCTGGGCTCGGCGCCCAAGCGCCGCCTCAGCGCGGAGCGCTACTTCCGCTGGCGCAAGTTCTGGGATTACTCCACCGGCAACGCCGGCGACCTGCTCTATCACCGGCTGGGCGCGATGAGCACCATGATCGGCTTCGACTTCCCCACCCGCGCCGTGGGCATCGGCGGCACTTACGTGCAGAAGAACCGCGAAGTACCCGACACTTACATGACCATGATCGAGTACCCGGGCGATTACTCGATCAACATGGTCTCCTGCATGGCCAACCAGACCTCGGTGCCCGTAACCATCTACGCCAACTGGGGCACGCTCCAGGTGCTGGAAGGCCAGGCCGCCATGGACGCCATGGGCGACCAGCGCTCGACTCCGGCGCCGGGCTCGCAGCCGCGCTTCCGCCAGGTGGCGATGGTGAAGGCCGAGCGGCAGTTCGAGAAAGAGTTCCGCGAGGCCAACGGCGGCAAGACCGAAGTGGTCATCGAAGGCGAACCCGGGCCCTCGCTCGCCGACAACTGGCTGGACTGCATGCGCAGCCGCGAGACCTCTTTCTACAACGCCCTGCGCGGTTACCAGGTGATGGTGGCTATCTCGCTGGGTGTGGAGTCTTACCGCAAGGGCCGCGTCATGGCGTTCGATCCTTCGCGCCAGGTCATGCTGTCCGCGCCCCGGCCGCACAAGGAGTATCCGCCGCCGGAGGCCTGAGTCGCCTCCGATTCGCGGCCCTTCACGCGATCGTAATGGTGGGACTGGCTGACGGTGCCCAGAGACTCGTTGTACAGGCTCTTGAGGCCCAGTAACTCGCGCACCTCTTCGGTGAACGCATGGAGCGCCGTCAGGTGCGAAGCCAGCGCCGGCCGCCTGCGCCCCGAGGCTGTCTCAAGGAACTTCTGGTTGCCGGCATCGACAATCACCGCCACCTCGCCGCCGATCAGGATGCCGCAACGATCGAGCCGCGGATCTCCGCTCGCGTCTCTGCCAATCACCGCCGCGCATTCGCCACGTGAGACTCGCACCTGGCCGGAGCCTTCGGCGGTCACAGAAAACCCCGCGCCCCGCAGCCCCTCGATGCGCTCGTCGAACGTCGCAACGCGCGCTCTCTCCCTCCGGAAGAACATATGGAGATTCTACCAGTCTGCGAAAATAAGAGGCCACGGATGAACACGGATGAACGCGGATAAAAAACTCCGAATCCATTCTTTTGTTCTTATCCGCGTTCATCCGCGTTCATCCGTGGCTAAGAAAAGAGTTTGAATGCACCGCAAAGTCAGCATGGGACTCCTCGGCTGCGGAGTCATCTCGCAATACGCCCACCTGTCCGCCCTGAAGAAAGCGGACGGCGTCGAACTGGTGGCGGTGTGCGACGTGGCCGAGGCGCTGGCCCGCCAACTGGCGGCGCGCTACGACGTGCCTCGCTGCTACGGCAGCCTCCAGGCGCTGCTGGATGATCCGGATGTCGAAGCCGTGCTGATCGCCACCGCCGATCAGCACCACGTGCCCAACGCCATCGAATGCCTGCGCCGCGGCCGGCACGTACTGGTGGAGAAACCCCTCGGCGCGAGTGTCGAGGACTGCCTGCCCCTGGCTGATGCAACCGCCCGGTCGGGCAAGAAACTCCAGGTGGGAAACATGAAGCGCTTCGACCCCGGCATCGAATTCGCCGCCCGCTTCCTCCGCGAGCGCATGGGCCGGCGCATCTCCATCAGCGGCTGGTATTGCGACTCCGCCTCCCGCCCCTCCATGCAGGCCGCGCTTCGCCTGGCTCCCCTGCGCAGCCCGGAGCAGCAGAGCTTCGACCCCGCGTTCAAGAACGACCGGCGCGCCTACAAACTGGTGACGCACGGCTGCCACCTGGTGGACACGCTGCGGCTGTTCGGCGGCGAGATCGCGGCCGTCGACGCCCGCCTGGCGGAGCGCTGCGATTGCCTCTGCTGGCACGGGCTGCTCGAATTCGCCGACGGCGCCATCGGCCACTTCGAGCTGACCGCCGCGGCCCAGGCCGACTGGCGCGAGGGCTTCTGGATCCACGGCGAGAAAGGCAGCGTCGAGATCCAATCGTTTCATCCTTTCTTCAACCGCGCCAGCGACGTCCGCGCCTGCGACGCGGCAACCGGCGAGTACCGCGCCCCGCTGGCCCCCGACAGTGATCCTTACGAGCGCCAGTTGGAGGCCTTCGCGCGCGCCATCGTCGAGGACCTGCCGCCCTCCCCCGATGTGCACGACGGCATCGCCGACCTCAGAGTGATCCGCGCCATCTCCGAATCGGTGGAAACCGGCAAGCGGGTTGAAGTGGAGCGCGCCTCATGACGCTCGGGGTGATGACCCGCACGCTGTCCCGGCCCACTCTCGAACAGGTGGCCGACGCCATCCTCGACTTCGGCTTCGCGGCCGTGCAACTGAATCTGCAAAGCGCCGGCCTGCCCAGCCTGCCGGACGAACTGTCCGAGGAAACCGCCGCCGCCATCGGCGCCGTGTTCGCCTCGCGCGGCCTCCGGGTCGCCGCCGTCTCGGCCAGCTTCAACGCGATCCATCCGGACGAGGAGGTGCGCGCCCAGGGCATCCGCCGCGTGAGCCTGCTCGCCTCCCGCTGCCAATGGCTCAGAGCGAACATCATCACCCTTTGCACCGGCACCCGAAACGCCCACAGCATGTGGCGCGCCCATCCCGGCAACGACACCCCCGAAGCCTGGCGCGACCTGCTGGCCACCGTTCGCCGCCTGCTCGAAGCGACCGCGGACTCCGGCGTCACCTTCGCCTTCGAGCCCGAGGTCGTCAACGTCGTGAACACCGCCGGCAAGGCGCGCGCGCTGATCGAGGAGGCCGCCTCACCCCGCCTGCGCGTGCTGCTCGACCCCGCCAACCTGATGAGGCCCTCCGATCTCGCCGATACCGGCGCCGTCCTGCGCCACGCCTTCGCGCAACTGGCCCCACACATCCTGCTGGCGCACGCCAAGGATGTCCTCCCTCCGGCGCCCGGCGAAGACGAGTGCCGGCGCGTGGCGGCCGGCAGCGGTATGTTGGACTACCCGCTCTACCTGAGCCTGCTCCGCGCGGCCGGCTATCAGGGCGCGCTCATCCTGCACGATCTCAAGGAAGAGGAGATCCCCGCCGCGAAAGCGCGCGTCGAAGCGGCGCTGGTTTACGCTCCGCAAGCCGGGCATCTATAATTCGTAGGTGCCATTCATACTCGCCCTCGACGAAGGAACCACCAGCGCACGGGCGGCGCTCTACGACGAACAGGGCCGCCGCATCGCCATGGAGTCGAACCCCATCACCTGCGTCTACCCGCAACCCGGCTGGGTGGAACAGGACGCGCGCGAGATCTGGCAGGCACAGCTCGACGCCGCCTGGCGAACCCTGGCCGCGGCGCGCATCACTCCCGCCGAGGTGGCCGCCATCGGCGTCACCAACCAGCGCGAAACCACCGTGGTCTGGGACCGCCGGACCGGCGAGCCCGTCTCGCCCGCCATCGTCTGGCAGTGCCGGCGCACGGCGGAGTTCTGCTCCGCCCTCGCCGCCAGCCCCGGCGGGCCGCCGGTCACCGCCAAAACGGGCCTGGTCA
>CAYOTD010000298.1:0-6602 GCA_964406685.1 uncultured Solibacteraceae bacterium
GCACGATGGTCCGGCCTTCCCGGTTCAGCCCTTGCAGGATGGAGATTACTTCCAGGCCGCTGGCGCGGTCCAGGTTCCCGGTCGGCTCATCGGCCAGGATCAAGGCGGGGTTGGTGATCAGGGCCCGCGCGATGGCAACCCGCTGCTGTTGGCCGCCGGAGAGCTGTCCCGGCCGGTGGTGGAGGCGGTCCCCCAAACCGACGGCGCGCAGCGCCGCCGCGCCCCGCGCGGCCGCGTCGCCAGGGTAGTTGTCGGCGTAGATGAGCGGCAGCAGGACATTATCCAGTGCCGAGCCGCGGTCCAGCAGGTGAAACTGTTGAAACACGAACCCGATCTTCCGGTTCCGTATCGCCGAGATGGTGTCGTCGTCGTGGCCGAACACGTCCATCCCGTCCAGCCGGTAGGAGCCGCTGGTGGGTACGTCCAGGCAGCCCAGAATGTTCATCAGGGTCGACTTGCCCGTGCCGGAGGCGCCCATGATGGCGACGAACTCGCCCTTGGCGACCTCGAAGCTGACGCCCCGCAGGACGGGCGTTTCCACGCTTCCCGCCCGGTACGTCTTGGTGATGTCGATTAACCGCAGCATTGCTTACCTGCCTTCCGTGGTTGTCTTCTGCGAGCCGCGAATCAGGACCCGCTCCCGCTCCTTCAACCCGGCAACGATCTCGATCCATTCCGCGTCTTTCCATCCGGTCCTGACCACCTGCCGGACCGGCTGCCCGTTGCGGGAAACGTAGACCACCGGCTTGCCCTGCTCGCGGGAGACGGCCCGCAACGGAACCGCCAGCACGCCCGTCCGCGCGTCCAGCCGGATGACGACGTTGGTGGTCATCTCCGGCCGGAGCCGGCCGGTCAACGGCTCGTCGATGCGCAGAACAACGTCGTAGTAGACGACGTTGTCCATCAACACCGCCTTCGGATAAATCGCCTCGACGGTGGCCGGAAAGTCGCGATCGGGGAACGAATCCACCGTGAAGGCCGCCGTCTGACCGATGCGGACCTTGCCGATATCGGTCTCGTCCACGAAGGCATCCACCTGTAGCTTCGCCAGGTCGATGATGGTGACGAAGGTCGGCGAGTTCAAACCGGCGGCAACGGTTTCCCCCTCCTGCGTCGAGATGGAACCGATGATGCCGGCGATCGGCGCCCGCAAGGTGGCGTACGATACCTGCGCCTCGACCACGCGCAGGGCGGCCGCGGCTTGCTCAAGCTGGGCTTTGGCCGAGCGCGTCTCTTCGACGTAGCGCTGCCGGGCGAGTTCCAGGTCGCGGCGCGCCGCGGCCACGCGCGCCGCGGTGACCTCTCTTTCCTTGTGCGCGGTGTCCATCTCCTGCCGGGCGATCACGCCCGCCGACAGCAGCGCTTTCCGCCGCTCGAAATCGGCCTGGGCCAACGCCGCCGTCGCCTCGGCGTCGCGCAACAGCGCTTCGGCTTTCTGAATCTCGCGGGGATTGAGGTTCTCGACGGAGGAAAGCCGGGCCTCGGCGATTCGCAGTTCGGCTCGTCTTTGCGCGAGCAGCGCCTCCTGGTCGTCCCGTTCCAGTTCGGCGATCACCTGGCCGGCTTTGACGATGTCGCCGATATTGGCGAAAAGCCGCCGGACGGTGCCGGAGACGCGCGACCCGACGCGAACCTCGGCCCCGACCATGGGATTGATCTTTCCGGTGGCGGCCACGCTGGCGGCCAGGTCCCGGCGCTCGACCACCACCCATACTCCTTCTTCCGCCTGTGCCTGCTTTCCGCGTCCGAGAAACCACCAGCCGCCCGTAACGGCGAGAGCGGCCGCCGCGGTTCCGATCCAGATCCAGCGCATCTTCATGGGGTCACCTCGTTTCCTCGCCGCGGGGAACCCACGGCGGGCCCGGCGGGTACGCGATCGCGCTCTATATCCAACTGTCAGTGTACTTTGCGCTACAGGCACCGGGAAACGGCGTCAGGCGGAACGGCGCTAGGGGAAGGGTACCGGGGCGGCGGTCGAGTCAGACACAGGCCGCTTCGCGGATGAGCCGGGCTTGTGGGGGCTCTCCCGCCGCCTCGATCAGTAGAGCGGGAAGGTCGGCGAAGGGGAACGGCCAATCCCCCGCCACGCGATCCAGCACCGCGCAGGCGATCTCCCGCAGTTCAGGTCCGCGCCGCTTGTCCCAGACCTCGAGCAGGCACGCGAGCGAGTCATCGCAGACACTGCCCAAGGCGAAGCGGCGCGGAAAGCCGTACCGGAATGGTACGGCTGTGCCGTCGGCCTCAATCACCAGGGGCGACGGCAATACACGGTTTCCAGTTCTCCATTCGTCGGCCAGGCCGGCGGCGCGGCCGCGCTCGAACCACTCAAACCGGATGGGAAGCTGATCGTGGTAGTACCTTTGCAGGAACTGAACCATCAGCCCGGCGACCGCAGTCTCTTCCTCGTTCGGAACCAGGTCCGCCAGGCTGTGGCCGCGGCCTGTGCGCTCCAGCGGGTGGATTCGCAGTCCCGCGGCGCCCTGGTCGGAAGCGAACTCCGCGATCCACATCAGACTGGCGCCGCTCTCCCGTGTGAGGGTGGCGGAAACCTCGAACGGCACTCCCGCGGTACGAAGGACGCGAAGACCCGCCTCGATCCGTTCCCGCGAATCCTTCAGGGGACGGATCGGACGGAAGCTGCCCGGAGCGCTATCGACGCTGACGATCACCAGGTCCACCAGCGGCTTCAGCGCGTCGATACGCGACTCTGCCAGCAGCGTCCCGTTGGTCGCCAGGGTGACGCCCAAGCCGTGTTTGCGCGCCTCCTCGAACAGACTCCACAGCTTCGAATACAGCAGCGGCTCCCCGCCGGAGACATGAAGCGCTTTGTAGCCGTAGGCGGCTGCCTCCGCAATGGCTCGCCGCAGCTTGTCCGCATCCAGGGTGCCGTCCACCTCGGGTCCGGAGGAGGAGTAGCAGTGAAGGCACCGCTGGTTGCATCTTCGTGTGGGGTGTACTTCGACGACTCCAAAGCTCGATCCGCTCAGGTTCATAGTTCGCTCTGTTTAACGGCGCCCGCACTCCACGAGGGCTTCCGCCCGCCCGCGGCGCGCTACCGTCCCCTCCGAAGCTCGGCGGCACGCCGCGGCGGCGTTATCCTCGGACATGATCCGGGTCCGGGCCGCGCTCAGAAAGCGCGGCTCGGCGCCCCGATTTCCACGAGGATCTCTTGAGGAGCCATAATCCCGTGCGAGAACATCCGCAACGGGCGCCGCAGCTTCATGACTTCCTCGACCATCCCTCCGAACGTGCGCGGCAGCGGCCACGGGAATCGGAATCTCGGGCAGAGTTCCCGGCCGCCATCCCAGGCGACAATCGCCACCAGCTCGCCCGAGTGCCGCTCCGCCAGGCTCACCAGGCACCGCAACTCGTCGTGAGACATACCTCTGTGCAGAATTGTCTCGACGATGCTGTTGTTGAGCACAGACGCCGCTGCCGCGTTCATCCCGCATCCTCTCCCCGGCCGTCGCTGCCGGCCGCTCATAGAGAGTGTGAAAGGAGGGTGCGCGGCCGTTGCAGGAGTAAGTGGCTTTTTCGTGCACCTCCCAAGGATGGTCCGGCCTGGTCTTCGGAGGCTCTGCAATTATGCATTTTGAGTGCATAGTTGTACGCTCGGGACCTTCCGTCTCCGGCGCTGAGGATCACACGGCGCTGAACTCGTCTCACCCGCCGGCACCTTAGCCAACTCCCGTGCCCGCGGTTGGGTCCGCACCGCCCGCCGAAGCTGCGTGTCACCCGTAACGGATTGAAAACAGCCCCTTGTGGCCCTCCACGGGCTCTCCGGCCAGACCCACCACGCGGGGGGAGAAGGCGCGGCGAACAAAGTTGCCTTCCTACCCTCAGATGCGGGGGTAGTTCCGCCGATAGTAGACCGTGCAAATGCAGTATCGCAAAGACCGAGAAAGGTGATCAGGAGATGGGAGAACCGGCGGTAATCATCATCTTCATCGAAGCTTTCGCCGCATTCCTGGCATGTCTGTAGCTTACTCCTCCCCGGCCGCTTCAGCGTGAGCGGGGGGCGGGCGCGCGCAAGTAGATCTGCATCGGTCCCCAGTAGAAGGGCTTGCGGAACGGCCCCGTGCCGTTGACCAGCGCCAGTTTGGCCGCGCGCAGGGCGGCTTCGGGGGTCTGGCCGGCGGCGATGCCGGCGTAGAGGCGGTCCATCAGGGCTGCCGTCGAGCTGTCGCTGACGTCCCACAGGCCGGCGATCACGGCCCGCGCTCCGGCCGAGAGAAAGGCCCAGGCGAACCCCACCATCCCTTCGCCTCCGTAGGCGCGCGAGCCGGCGCTGCGGCAGGCGGAAACCGTCACCAGGTCGGCGGTGAGCTTCGCCCCCGTCACGTCCCGCGCATAGAGCTTGAACTGGTCGCCCTCGCGCGAGAGAATCACCGCGGAATCGAGCGGACTCTCGCGGTTGGTCTCGGCGTGGGCGGCGAAGTGGATCAGAGAGAACCGCTCCGGCTGCGACTGCCGGTAACCGGCCGGAGTGGCGCGGGGGCCGGTGAAGACCTCGGCCGGGCTCTGCGCGAAGTGCCGGCGGATGTTGCCGATCTCCTCGCCCGCCCGGGGCAGGGCGGGGTAGTCCTGGCCCTGGGCCTCCGGCGCGCCGACCAGCAGCAGCGGGCCGCGGTCGCGCGCAGGCTCGCTTTTGCCCCCGGCCAGCACCGACAGCGACGGCGCGATGGACAGCGACCAGTCCTCAATCAGATACCGCCCCGATCCTGGCACGGGCAGGGTCTCGAAGTTGATCCGGTGCAGCACGCCGTCCGGAACCAGGACAACGCGGCTGCCGGCCGGAACGAGTTTCCGCGGCGTGGCCAGCAAAGTCTCCCCCAACCGGTGCGCGGCCTCGTTGCCGCCGGCGCGCAGGTCCCGCAACTCCTCTTCGACGAGTCTTCGAAAGGCAGCGGTCGACCCGGCGATCTCCTTCTCGCCGGGCAACACGGCGTGCCGGATGCCGTCCGGGCGGACGACCCAGACGAAGGACCGCGTGGGCGCCAGCCAATAGGACACCAGGGCCGTTCTGTTGCGGCGGGCGAAATCCTGGAACGCCCTGGCATTGGCGGCGGCGATCTTCTCTTTCTGCCGGCCCAGCCGCTCGGCCAGCACGCGCGCCCGGCTGTACTCGGCGACCTCGAGGGCGCGGGCGACCTGCCCCTGATCCACCAGAGCTTCGACATACTGCTGGAAGAACTTGATGAGGCGGGCCAGGAAGGTGAGTTTGAACTCGCTTTGAAGCAGATCCGAGCGGACCTCTTCGATGACCTGGATCGCCTTCTCCAATTGGGCGTTGGCGGCGGCGGGCCTCTTGGTCATCAGATAGACGTCGGCAAGGTTCGCGTGAGCTTCCCACAAGAGGAAGGGGGGAACATCGGGCTCGGCGAGGATCTCCCGAAGCAGCCGCTGAGCTTCGGAGTAGTTCCTCCGGCCCACAGCGATCACGGCTGCCGTCTCCTTCAGAAACGCAAGGCCGCGACGGGACTTGTTCTGCTCCAGCAGCGCGCGCGCTTGATTGTTCCAGCGCTCTGCATCGTCCCAGCGGCGCTCGCCGACCAGCGCCAATGCAAGATTGCCCGCCCACCGCGCTGCCGCAGCGTTCGCCTTCAGCTCGCGCGCGGCGTTATAGGCCTGTTCGAAGGACGGCAAGGCGGCGGGCCTGTTGCTGCACAGCACTCGCAGATTCCCCAGCTCGCCGAGGGCCTCCATCAGGTTCCGGCGGTCGTCGATCTCCTGGAAGGACTTGATCGCCAGGCCCCGATGGTGCTCGGCTCTTTCGAAATCGCCCAACCGCGCGTAGATGATCCCGAGGTTGTTGTGGACCATCGCCACATGTCTCTGCGCTTGAGCTCGCGTCGCCGCATCCAGCGCCAGGCGAGCGTACGACAGCGCCTCATCGAGACGGAGATCCTGGATCTTTGAATAGGAAAGGTTAATGAAGATTGCGGAAAGCTGGTACTCGTTGTGGTCCTGACTCGCCCGCGCGGCCGCTCGCCGCAGCAGTTCATTCGCCTCCGTGCCTCGGCTTGACCGGACCAGAATCGCGCCCTTCAGCCCCTGAGTCTGGAGCCAGAGATCCGAGAAGCCGAGGGCGTCGGCCTCGCTTGCCACCTGATCGAGGAGCGGCAGGGCTTCCGGGTTGCGATCCAACTTCGACAGCGCATTGGCGTAGTCGAAAAGCCGCCTGAGCCGCAACGCCCGGTCGTTCTCCGCTTCGCCCATCGGGCGATCCACGAGCGCCAAGGCCTCTTTCGCACGGCCCTGGGCGAGCAGCACTTCCGCTCGGAGCAACCTCAGTCTGTAAACGCCGGGGAATCGCTCGGTCGGTCCGCGCCCGGCAAAGGCGCTATTGACCTTCTGTTCCGCGAGCCGCAGGTTACCGCGGCGGAACTCGGTCCACGCTTCCTGATAGGCACGCTCAAGAACTGCCCGTTGCGAGGAGCATCCCGCCAGGAGGAGCAGCAGACAGCAGATCGTGTACAGGCTCAGGGCGTCGAACTGCCGTTCACTTCCCCTTCGCCGGCTCCGCCGTCGCCCCGGGTCGGGCAGCCGAAGTGTACCCGCAACATCGTCAGGCGCCGCGCGAACGCCGTGATCAGGATCTC
>CAYOTD010000299.1:0-6590 GCA_964406685.1 uncultured Solibacteraceae bacterium
AGGCGTCGGTGGTCCGGGGATAGTGCTTGCCCGAAGGGTCGTAGCTCTCGATGTCGGCGAAGTCGAACAGCACTTTGCCGCGCTCCCTGGCCCAGGCGCGCACCATGTCGTTGTTGCGGGTGAGCGTGGCGCTTCCCCCGTCGGTGTGCCCCGTCATATGGATGAAGCGCATCGAGGGAAAGGCGGTTTCAAGCTGGTCCAGCGTGTCGAGATACCGCTGCACCGTGGCGGTCGAGTTCGAGGACTGCTGCCCGCACCACGACCACATCGAGTGCTGGAACAGCCCCGTGGAGGCGACGCTGCGCGTGGCCGCTAACCCCTCCGCGTCGCTCCAGTACAACTCCGGCGTGATGTAGGTCTCCCCCGGCTGGCCGGTGTAGAGCCGCGGGATGCCGCTGGCCGCCGGCAGGTTCTGCGGTTGGCCCGAGTAGCGCGCGTAGCGGTACCTGGTGTTCTGGCGCGCCAGCGCATCCAGCCCGGAAATGATCTGCGATCCGTGCGAGGTGTAGGCGTAGTGCATCACCAGGCTGCGGGCGCGTTCGACCCACTCATCCGGAATGCGCGTGATGTCGGTGGCGTTGTGGTCGATGATGATGGTCCGGGCGGGCTGGGCCTGGGCCAGCGCCGCGCCCATCAGGAACGCGGGCAGAAGCTGTCGAAATCGCATCGGGCTCCCTTCTTTTCTTTTATCGGCTGCATCCCCTGCGGAGGATATACGACTCCCGCCTCGGCTCCCTACCCCTGCATAAGCTGGTCCTGGAACACGCCGTCCCGGATCACGACCCGCCCGTCGATGGCGATTGTCGGCTTGCAGACCTCCCCGTCCATGTGCGCCTTTCCATGCACCAGCACGTCCCGCCGCACGTTGTTGCCGAGGGCGACGTGCGCGCAGTTATAGCCGTGTGTGCCGTCGCTCCAGTAGAACTGGTTGTTCTCCTTCAGATGCGTCGTCACGATGCCGACCTCGTCGATGGCATCGGCGGGAGGATCGCCGCTCGCCACGAACCGCTTCAGCCGCGCAAGCTGAACCGCCTCTCCCTTCATCTCGACCGCCCGGCCGGCCTCCACCGTGATTCGGAGAGGCTCGCGGTCCAGCTCGCGCGCGGTCCTGACGTCGTTCTGCGTGGGGCCGTCGATCACCAGCACCCCGGAGGTCCGCTTCATGGCCGGAGTCACGGCGACCTCCCCATAGAACGGCACGATTCCAAGAATGGGAAACAGGCCCGCCCCCTCGCCCAGGTCGAACTCGAGGTCCGTGCCCCGCGGCGAAGTGACGCGTCCCATCCGGGCGTTCTTCAGCAGCGCGTGCAGCCACCGCGTGCGCTTCTGAATCAGCGCGATCTCCTCATCCTTGACATCCCACTGATCCAGCCCGCCGCACTGAAGGATCATCCATCGCCGCTCGCCGCTCAGCGCTTCGTCCTGCATGTGGGCCTCGCCCGACAGGCGGCCGTAGCTCGGGCGGTTCGGAACCCAGGTGTCGACCAGGTTCTGGATGACGATGTCGGACGCCTTCATGGCGGCCACCACGGACTTCATGACGTAGCCGCTCTTGTACGGCTCGCTCGCCAGGTAGTGCCGGATGTCCAGGATGGTCGGGATCAGCCCCAGCTCCAGCGCGGCCTGGGCGAGGGCCGGCGTCCACGGCAGCAGCACGTCGTCGCCGAGCAGAAGCAGCGTCTCCCCCTTCTTGGCCCGGCACGACGCGCAAAGCACGGTCTTCGCGTTCCGAATCAGCTTTCCCGGCGTCGGCGCCCCAAGAGCTCCGGCAACGACACCACTGCACGCCCCCTGAAACAGCTTCCGTCGCGACACAGGCATCTCGCTCATTATACGAACAAGCCGGCCCGTGCCGTACGCTTGGCCTGCCGCGCTACGGCCGCTTCTCACCCGGTGGACGGCGGGTCTGCGGAGTGGTTCTCGCTTTCGCCGGGCCGGGCGCCGCCGGCCTGCGGATCCGGTCGCTCTTCCATGTCCGGATCACGTTGGGATGCCTGGGACGGTCCATGATCGCCTCCACCAGCAGCATAAACCCAAACCGAAACCGCGGACAGGGGTCTGCTACCGTGGTGTAGACCCTCGCGAAACGACGCCGTGCGTTCAGGAGACTGGACTGTGATTCCGTTGCCGCACAAACCCTCCCCGGTCCTCAAGAGTTCCTGGCGGACCATCGTCGCCTTCCTGGCCGCCATCGGCATGCTGCACGTGATTGTGGAGCTGACTCCGGCGCTGACCTGGTGGAACCGCTACCTGGCCAATCCGTGGGACGACGGTTCGCCGGGCGAAGTCATGATCGTGCTCGGCGCCGAGGAGATCGACGGCCGGTTCCTCGGCTTCAGCTCCTACTGGCGCTGCCTGACGGCGGTTCGCGAGTGGCGCAAAGGAGGTTTCCGCCGCATTGTCGTAAGTGGCGGGGGTGGTCCTCCAGGGCAAACGGCGGCGGACATCATGCGGGAGTTTATCGTGTTCTCCGGCGTGCCCGCGGCGGCGGTGGAGACCGAAAACCACTCTGAAAGCACCCGTGAGAACGCTCTGTTCACCGCCCGCCTCCTGGCCGGTGTGCCCGGACCCAAGGTCCTGATCACCAGCGACTACCACATGCGCCGCGCCTATGCGGCCTTCCGGCGCGCGGGCGTGGACGTCATCGGCCGCCCCGCGCCGGATGCCGGCAAGCAGCTTGCCCATCCGGCCCAACGTTGGCCCGTGTTGATCAAGCTGACCGTGGAAACCGTCAAGCTCGCCTACTACCGCGCCAAGGGCTGGATCTGAGTCAAGGGGCAGCGTTGTGAGGGGGGAATGGTGGACGGCATGGGATTCGAACCCACGACCCCGGCGTTGCGAACGCCGTGCTCTCCCAGCTGAGCTAGCCGCCCACGCTTTGATTGCTACAAGATCACTATACCACGACTTCCCGCGAGAGTTACGGTTACCAGGATGCGGCACCGGACCCGAACCGCCGTATACTAGATTGCAGCCATGGGACTGAAAGGGCTTACGCTACTGCCGGCGCTCGCTTGCCTGGTAGGATCTCTGGCGGCGCAAACACTCCCGCTGGACTCCCCGGCCGGACTCAAGCTCCACCGCGTCACGGCGGAATCCGCCACGTTCAACGGGCGCAAAGCCGTCGGTATCGCCCAGGCGCCCGGATCGCAGCCGCAGGCCGAAGACCGTCTTGCCATCGTCACGGGCAGCGACTTCCAGGACGGCGTCATCGAGGTCGATCTTGCCGGCCAGCCGGGCGCCGGCGCCGGAGAAGGCGTCCGCGGTTTTGTCGGCATCGCCTTCCGCGCGGCCGCCGATCTGTCCAGGTACGAGTGCTTCTACCTGCGGCCCACCAACGGGCGCGCCGACGACCAGGTGCGCCGCAACCTCAAGCACGGCGAGAGCCGGGGCGCCGTCGCGCTGTGGATCGGCCCCGGGAGGCTTGCGCACTTCGCCAACCTGCGCATCGGCAAGTGATGCAGCCGGAGGCCCAGACCGGGCTCGTCTTCGACATCATGCGGTTCGCGCTGCACGACGGCCCCGGCATCCGCACCACCGTCTTTCTCAAGGGTTGCCCGCTGCACTGCGACTGGTGCCACAACCCCGAAAGCCAGTCCCCCGGCCCGTGCCTGCTCTTCTTCGAGGAACGATGCCGCGGGTGCGGGGAGTGCGCCTCCGTTTGCCCGCACGGCCTCACCGAATGCGAGGCGTGCGGACTGTGCGCGGAAACCTGCGTGGCCGAAGCGCGCCGGCTGGCCGGCCGCCCGATGAGCGTCGCCGAAGTGCTCGCCGAAATCGAGCGGGTCCAGGTTTTCTACGATGAATCGGGAGGCGGCATGACCCTCTCCGGCGGCGAACCTCTCACGCAGCCCCTGTTCGCCGAGGCCCTGCTGGCGGCCTGCCGCGCCCGGCGCATTCACGCCGCGCTCGACACCTCCGGCCTGGCGCCCGCCGAAACGCTGCTGCGCGTCGCCGCCCAGGCGGACCTCGTGCTCTATGATGTGAAACTGGTGGACGACGCGCTGCACCGGCGCCACACCGGCGCTTCGAATCGCCCGATCCTGGACAACCTCCGGGCGCTGGCCGAAACGGGCCGGCCGGTGGTGGTGCGCTATCCTTTGATCCCGGGCGTCAACGACGGCGACGCGCCGCTGTCGGACCTGGCCGGCCTGCTTGTCTCCCTCGGGCTGCGCCGCCTCGACCTGCTGCCCTACCATTCCAACGGGATCGACAAGTACCGCCGCCTGGGCCTGCCGCGCCCGCCGGCGGAGTTCTCGGGCCTCCCTGCGGAGCGCGCCTCCGCCATCGCCGCCACGCTCGCCCGGCAGGGATTGGAGGTCGGCGTGGGAGGTGGGTCGTGACGGAACGTGTGGCCAGGCTGCGCCAACAGAGCCTGGAGATCAAACCCTGGCTCTCCATCGAGCGGGCCGTGCTGCTGACGCGCTTCTACCGCGACGCGCCCCCGGCGTCCCCTCCCCTCCAGCGAGCGCGCGCCTTCCAATACCTGATGGAGCACAAGTCCATCTTCATCGGCCAGGACGAGCTGATCGTGGGCGAGCGCGGCCCCGCCCCCAAGGGCACGCCCACCTATCCGGAACTGTGCTGCCACTCGCTTCAGGATTTCGACATCCTCGATTCGCGCGAGAAGATCTCCTACCGGGTCGACGAAGAGGCGCGCCGCCAGCAGCGCGAGACGATCATCCCCTTCTGGTCCGGCCGCAGCATGAGGGACCGCATCTTCGCCGAGATGGAACCCGCCTGGAAGAACGCCTACGACGCCGGCGTCTTCACCGAGTTCATGGAGCAGCGCGCGCCCGGCCATACCGTGCTGGGCGGCGTCATCTACCGCCAGGGACTGCTGGACCTGATGGCCGAAATCGACGAGGCGCTCGGCTGCCTGGACTTCTGCAACGACCCGGAAGCCTGGGACAAGCAGCAGGAACTCAAAGCCATGGCCATCGCTGCCGCGGCCGTGGTCCGCTTCGCCGAACGTCATGCCGGCCTGGCCCAGCGGCTGGCCGCCACGGAGTCGAATCCGCGGCGAAAGGACGAACTCGAACGGATCGCCCGCGTCTGCCGGCGCGTGCCCGCCCGCGCGCCGCGCGACTTCTGGGAGGCGCTACAGGCCTACTGGTTCATCCATTTGGGCGTCATCACCGAGTTGAACACCTGGGATTCCTTTTGCCCCGGCCGCCTGGATCAGCATCTCGATCCGTTCTACCGCAACGGTTTCGATCCCGATCTCGCCAGGGAACTGCTCGGCTGCTTCTGGGTCAAGTTCAACAACCAGCCCGCTCCCCCCAAGGTGGGCGTGACCGCGGCCGAGAGCGGCACTTACACCGACTTCGCCAACATCAACATCGGCGGCCTTGCGCCGGACGGCTCCTCGGGCGTCAACGAGGTCAGCTATCTGCTGCTCGACGTCATCGGCGAGATGCGCCTGCTGCAACCCTCCTCCAACCTGCAACTGAGCAAGAAGAGCCCCGACCGGTTCCTGCGCCGCGGCCTGGAGATCGTGCGCCAGGGCTGGGGGCAGCCGTCGATCTTCAACGCCGACCTCGTGGTGGAGGAGCTCCTCCGCCAGGGCAAGTCGATCGAGGACGCGCGCGCCGGCGGCGCTTCCGGCTGCGTCGAAACGGGCGCTTTCGGCAGGGAAGCCTACATCCTCACCGGCTACTTCAACCTGCCCAAGGTGCTGGAGATTGCTCTGCACAACGGCGTCGATCCGCGCACGGGGAAGCGCATCGGCGTGGAGTCCGGCGACCCGCTCGACTTCACATCCTTTGAAGAAGTCTTCGACGCCTGGCGGCGCCAGCTCCGGCACTTCATCCAGATCAAGGTGAAGGGCAACAACGTCATCGAGCGGCTGTACGCGCGCGAGATGCCCGCTCCCTTCCTCTCCCTCCTCATCGACGACTGCATCGCCAGGGGCCGGGACTACCACTCCGGCGGCGCGCGCTACAACACCACCTACATTATGGGTGTCGCTCCGGCCACCATCACGGATTCCCTGGCGGCCATCCGCCACCACGTCTTCGATCAGAAGACGCTTTCGATGAAGGACCTGCTCGCCGCTCTGGCGGCCAATTTCGAAGGACACGAACGGACCCGGCTCCTGCTGCGGAACCGCGGCCCCAAGTACGGCAACGACGACGATTACGCCGACGCCCTCCTCCGCCGCGTCTTTGACGCCTACCATGACGAGATCGACGGGCGGAAGAACACCCGCGGCGGTTTCTATCGCGTCAACTGGCTCTCCACCACCTGCCACGTCTACTTCGGGTCGGTGACCGGCGCCACCCCCGACGGCCGGCGCGCGGGCGAGGCCCTTTCCGACGGTATCTCGCCCGTCCAGGGCGCCGACCGCCGCGGGCCCACCGCCGTCATCCGCTCGGCCGCCAAGATGGACCACGCCCGCACCGGCGGCACGCTCCTCAACCAGAAGTTCACCCCCGGTTTGCTGGAAGGCGACGCCGGCCTCGACCACCTGGCCCACCTGGTCCGCGCCTACTTCAAACTCGACGGGCACCACATCCAGTTCAACGTCGTCACCCGCGAGACCCTCCGCGCCGCCCAGGCCGAACCGGACAAGCACCGCGACCTGATCG
>CAYOTD010000300.1:0-6558 GCA_964406685.1 uncultured Solibacteraceae bacterium
AAATAATGTTTCCTCTCGATCTTTTGCCGGAGACCCCATATTTTCACTCCCCCTCCACCCTCTTCTTCTTCTCCGCCGCTTCCTTCGCCGCCTTCTCCTTGCCCAGCACCCTTGCTACCGCCTCGATGGCCTCCAGGTAGCGCCGCTGGTTGACCGTCTTGGGCGCCAGCGCCTTCTTGCCGAAGTTGCGCTGGCGGCCGCTTTCGATCAGGTTGCGCAGCGTCACGCCGGCGTCGCCGGTGACCACGCGCAGGTAGCTGTTCAGATCGCCGTTGTTGAACAGGTGGCCCTCGCGGATCAGGGCGAAGTAATCCTGGAGGATTTCGGCGGCGCGGAGGACACCGGCTTCCTCTCCTTCGATTTCCAGCGAGTCGTTCAGAAGACGCGTGGAGACGTTGAGGCCCGCTTCCAGCACCCGGATGTTCTCATCGCGCGTCCCGAAGAGGGACTCGATTCCTCGGCCGATCTCGACGCTGACTTTCATGAGGCGCTAACCGGGACAACCTCCCTGAGTAAGATGGATTCGGTCTTTGTCGGCGACTTCGCAAGGGGCACGGCAGGAGAGGCGATCAGCAATGACATCCGCTCTTGCGGAAGGCAAATCCACATCCGCCCTTACTATACCAGAGCCGGCTCGGTGCCACAAGTTAAAGTACAGCAACAACTTCGTCCCGCGCGAGCCGCCCGGCGCCGTTCCGTGCGAAACTGGAGGTTTGGGTCGGGACCGATGATGCAGCGCTTCCGGATCGGATTGTGTTTACTTACCTCCCTGCCACTTTGGGCCCAGAACAGCGGCCTGGAGCCGGAGTGGGAGGCTCGCAAGATGCTTGCCAACCTGGCCGCTGAAGCGCGGCGCTTCCAACCGATTCTCGACCAGGTGAACCCGCAGACCTGGGTGGCTGCGGGCGCTCCCGAGACCTATGTGGCGCAGTTGAAGTCAACCAAGGCCGAGATCGGCTACCTGGAGATCACCACCAAGGCGCTGGCCGAGCAACCCGAGCGGCTGACACTCGCGCTGGAGGCGCTGTTCCGGATGCAGTCGCTGGAGGCCTTCCTGCGGTCGCTGGCCGAGGGCATCCGGCGCTATCAGAACCCGGCCGTGGCCGACCTGCTGAACGGGCTGATGAACGAGACCCTTGCCAGCCGCGAGCGGCTGCGCACGTACGTCATCGAACTGGCGGCGATCAAGGAGCAGGAGCTGTCCATGATGGACCGCGAGGCGCAACGCTGCCGGGCCATGATCTCGCGCCAACCCGCTCCGGGGCCGCGAAAACGGGAGGCCAAGGGAGACAAGAAATGAACGTGCCCCGCGTCTTCACGTGCAGCATTTGCGGCGAGGGGTCCACCCGCATCTGCGTCTGGTGCACCAAGGACGCCTGCGACAACCACCTGTGCCGGAAGTGCCTGCGTTGCAGCGACTGCTGCGAGTGCGAGGTTCCGCTGGAAGCGCCGGAAGCGCCTCCGCCCGCCGAGCCGCAGATGCTCGCCGACCAGGGCGAATAAAAAGCGAAATACGGGCCCCTCCAGATCAACGCCTTGTTGAAAACAAAGGACATAATTGGTTTTGTTTGGTCAGTTTTGTTGTTGCGCCGGGCGGGCGCCGGAAGCCGGGGGGAAGGCCCGATTCCAGGGTAGCACGGGCGTCAAAGCTCAGCCCAGCTTGTAGGGGGCGCGGTATTGGTAGTGGAGCAGCTTGTTGGCCGCGGCGTTGTTGGTGAACCGCTCGGTGGCGGCGTCCCATTCGAGATAGCTCTTCGTCTTGTGGGCGATGTTGCCGATGAGGGTGTTCGACGTCGAGATGTGCCCGGTAAGGATGTCGCAGTTGCACTTCTTGCGGCTCTTGACGCAGTCCAGGAAGTTGCGGGCGTGGAAGGCGGGGTTGATGCTGCCGGTGGCGGATTTCGGCTCCAGCACCGCTTTGCGCGAGGAGTTGTAGGCGCGCTCGGTGACCCGGTCCAGGGGGGTGCGCCAGCCGAAGGGGACCTCGGTGATCTTCTCGGGCACGACTTCCCAGCGGTTGCCGGACAGGTACATGGTCCCCTTGGTGCCGCGGATCTCCATCTCCGCGTTGTTGGCGCAGCCGTAGGCGCCGTTGGCGTCGTAACAGCAGAACACCATCATCATGTCGCCGAAATCCCATAGCACTTCGAGGGTGTCCGGGATCTCGCGGTTGTCCTTGATGCCGCCGAAGCGGCCGCCCATGGCCACCACCGCCTTGGGCGATTCCTTGCCCAGCATCCAGCGCAGCACGTCCATGTAGTGGACGCCGAAGTTGGTGAGCTGGCCGCCGGAGTAGTGGTAGAACCAGCGGAAGTTGTAAAACGTGCGGTTCTTGTTGTAGGGGACCTTGGGGGCCGGGCCGAGCCACTGCTCCCAGTCGAGGTCCGCGGGGGGCGGGCCGTCGGCGGCCGCGCCGATTCCGGTGGGCCACTCGTTCTGGATGTGGAAGCTCTTGGCGACGCTCACCTTGCCGAGAGCGCCCGAGCGGATGTAGTCGGCCGCGTCCGCCAGGAACTTGCCGGAGCGCCGGTTGAGGCCGACCTGGGTGACGCGGCGGGTCTTTTCGGCCACCTCGACCATGCGCCTGCCTTCGAAGACGGTGAGGGAGAGCGGCTTTTCGACGTAGACGTCCTTGCCGGCGTTGCAGGCCTCGATGAACATGAGGGCGTGCCAGTGGTCGGGAGTGGAGATGGCCACGGCGTCGACGTTTTTGTCGTCGAGCAGTCTCTTGTAGTCCTTGTAGCGGGCGGGAGTGGCGCGCGACTTCTTCACCGCGAAGTCCATGTAATCTTCGCGCAGGTCGCAGACGGCGACGGTCTGGGAATCGCCGTGTTCGAGAAAGGCGTCGTGCACCTGGTCGCCGCGGTTGCCCAGGCCGATGAATCCCATGCGCACGCGGTCGTTGGCGCCGAGAATGCGGGAGTAGCTGGCCGCGGCCGCCAGGGACGCGGAGCGGGCGAAGTCACGTCTGGAGACGGAATCCATATGAGTTCCTCGTTGTGAATGTGCAGCCGTTCTCTTATATCCTATTCGAGATGGCACGAAAACTCCTATTCTGGTTGCTTACGATGACGATGGCGGCGGGAGCGGCTCCTCGGATCCTGGTGCATGGCCACCGGGGGGCGCGCTCGGTGCGGCCGGAGAACACGATTGCGGCGTTCGAGCACGCGATCCAGGCGGGGGCCGACTATATCGAGCTGGACCTTCAGGCGACCCGCGACAACGTGCTGGTGGTTTCGCACGACGCGGTGCCCAACCGCGAGATCTGCACGGGTCCGTGGGAGGGGCGGCCGATCCGCGAGATGACGCTCGCGGAAGTCCGGCGCTACGACTGCGGCTCGAAGATCAATCCGGGTTTTCCCAAGCAGCAGCCGGTTGCGGGGGCGCGCATCCCGACCTTCGACGAGGCGCTCCAGCTCGGCCGGCGCGGCAAGTTCGGGTTCAACATCGAGCTGAAGATCTCGGCTTCCAGGCCGCAGCTTGCGCCTTCACCGGCCGAATTTGCGCGCATGGTGGTGGAGGCGGTGCGCCGGCACAAGCTGGAGAAGCGGGTGATCGTGCAGTCGTTCGATTTCCGCACCGTGGCGGCGGTGAAGGAAGCCGGGCCGGAGTTGAAGCTGTCGGCGCTGTGGGGAGGAGAGGCGCGCGACTTCGTCTCGATCGGGAAGGAAACCGGGGCGGCCATCGTGGCGCCGCGGTTCGCGCTGGTGACGCCCGAGCAGGTCCGGGCGGCGCACGCGGCCGGACACGAAGTGGTGCCGTGGACGCCGAACGAACCGGCCGAATGGGACCGGTTGATCGCGGCGGGGGTGGACGCCATCATCACCGACGACCCGGCGGCGCTGATTGCGCACCTGAAGGCGAAGGGGCTGCGCTGAGGGGGGGGGGCGCCGCCCCACTACTTCTTCAGGGCGCGCTTGATTACGGCTTCGCGGTCGCCTTTGGACCAGAGGTCCTGGATTTCTTTCTCGGGCATGGCGGCTATGCGGCCTAGCAGGATTACGCCGGGGAGGGCGTGGGGAAGGTGCTTCCAGCGCGCCATGTCGGTGAGGGCGGGGAGGGCCGTTTCGCGGAGCTCGTCGAGGGTGCGCTGGTCGCGCTTTTCGGTGAGGTTAACCAGGGCGAAGGCCGCCTTGTTGCGGTCGGACCAGGAGACCGAGTTCAGCATCTGGATGAACCAGGTGGGGCTGAAGCGGATGCCGTAGGCCGGGTCGCGCGCGGCGAGGACGGCGATGGCGCCGAGGGACCGCATGGCGTTGCTGCGGACGCCGGCGTCGGGGTCGCGCATGGCCCATTGCAGGTCGTCCACCACCAGCCGCTTCTTCTCGGCGTAGCCGAGCACCAGTGCGGCGATGGCGCGCTGCTCGGCGTCGGCCGAGTTCTTCAGGACGTCGCGCAGCGCGGCCTGGTTCTTCTCGGCCAGCTCGACGAACTGCAACTGAAAGGCGCGGGTGTCGGAGTCGGTCATCAGGGAGTGGCCGCGGCTCAGATCATCGCCGGTTTCGCCGCGCGCCACCGCTTTTTCAAACGCGGCCAGGAAGCCGCGGAAGCCGACCATCACGTCGGTGGGAAGCTCGACGCCGCCTTCCGGTTCGGGGTGAAGGTCGAAGTGAGGGGCGCCTTTCTCCTCCACGCCGACGTAGAGGATGGCCTTGCCGTCTTCGCAGCAGACCGCCTCCAGGCCGGCCAGGACGATGCCGGGCACCTCTTCCAGGCGCTCTTCGATCTCGCCCTTGGAGGGCGGCAGCAGGTCGCCTTCCTTGAAACCGAGAGCCCGGCGCACCTTGTCTTCGGACACTTTGCGCAGGCCGTAGAAGTCGATGATGCCGATGCGCGGCACCTGCGCCGAGGCGAGGGCCGCCAGAAACAGGGTGGAGACTATGAGCCGCAAGAGTGTTCGACGCACGCCCGCTCCTTTCGGCTACCACGGTTTTGCATGACGCACTCCTTCATTGACGCTCCTAATCGAAAGCACATGAGAAGCCGGGGAAGGCGACCGCCAGAACGCGGCGCGTCAGGTCCCGGTCGGGATCGGCTCCGTAGGCCTGGCTGCGGCCGGAGAGCCGGAGTTGCCTGCCCGGAATGCTCATCTCGAGCCAGCCGCCGCCGCGCGGGCGCAAGCGATGGCGCAGCGCGATGTCGCGGTGGAAGGAGGCGGACTCGTCGAAAACAATCATCACCAGATTCGCCTGCCGGGCATCGAAGCCGACCACGTACTTGCCACGGACCCGCCTGGGCGAAGACCAGGTGAAGATCAGGCCGACGTCGCGGCCCTGGTCGAAACCGGTAAGCATCCTGTGAATCTGCATGGCGGCCGGACGCCGAGAAGGCTCCGGAAAAATACCTGCAACATACTGATTATAATGCAGTTTTCCCGAAAGATCGAGCCCCCGCCGCTTCATTTTCGGCCAGCCGTGTGCGATACTAACAACAGATCTTTAAAATAATTCTGGTTCTGAAGCGGCAATGACCCAGTTGGGCGAGGCGATAGCCCGATATCACAAAATCTTAGAAGGCGAAGCATACAAAGACCTTAGCTGGGCCGATGCGCTGCATTCCGAGATGCGTTCGCGCAATCTCACTGCCGGCGGCCGGCTCATCTCGCAGGTCCTGAGGCCGCATTTTGTCATCCAGCGCCAATATAACTCCCTGGTGAAGGCGGCCGAGTCGCTATTTTCGGCGATCGACCGGATCAAGCAGGTGGCGCTGGCGACGCCGTCGCTGCTGGCGCGGCTGGAGTTGCTCCCGGCGGAGAAGATGCTGGCCGCAGTGGATCCGGGCTATCCATTCCTGGCAGTCAGTTCCCTGTTGTCGACGCACTTGGACAACGGGAACTTGCGGTTCGTGGACTACAACGCCGATACGCCCACCGGAGTGGCCTATTCCGACGCATTGAGCGAGGTATTCTATGACTGCCCGCCGGTGAAGGAGTTCCGCAAGCGCTACAGCCTGACCAAGCCGGGCGGCACCAAGCACCTGTTGCAGGCGCTGCTGAAGACGTACAAGGAGTTCGGGCGCAAGCAGGCGCCGCGGATCGCGATCGTCGAATACCGCCAGCCGTTCCAGAGTTCCGACTCCGACGAACTGGTCCTGGTGCGCGAATCGTTCCGCAAGGCGGGTTACCAGACCGAGATCGCTTCTCCGGACCAGTTGGAGTACCGCAACGGAGTGCTGCGGCGGGGCGAGTTCGTCATTGACTTGGTCTACCGGCGCGTGAAGGTGCAGGAATTCCTGGTCCGATTTGACTTGAACCACCCGCTGGTGCGGGCCTACCGCGACGGCGCCATTTGCATGATCAACAGCTTCCGGTCGGAGCTGGCGCACAAGAAGGCGATCTTCGACCTGTTGACCGATGAAGCGGTGACCGCATCGTTCCCGGCCGCCGAGCGCAAGGCGATTCGGGATCACATCCCGTGGACGCGGGTTGTGGCGGCGGGGAAGGTGACCCGCCAGGGTGCTGTGGTGGATCTGCCGGAGTTCATCGTCAAGAACCGCGAGTCGCTGGTGCTGAAGCCAAACGACGATTCCGGGGACCAGCATTCCTTCCACGGCTGGGAG
>CAYOTD010000301.1:0-6553 GCA_964406685.1 uncultured Solibacteraceae bacterium
CGCCTCGTTCTGCGCCCGGACGCTGTCCTTCTTCAGCGTCGCCGAGATCACGTTGCCTACCTCGTCGCGCTCGGGGAAGAAAATCTCGAAGGCGGGAATCTCGGCTTCGATCAACCGCGCGATCACGGTCGAGGTCATCTCGTGATTGGCCTCCACCATCACCTCGCCGGTGGACATGTCGATGACATCGGCCGCCGCGAACGCCCCTTCCAGGTCGTTCGGCGCCACCTCGACCTGCTCGATCTTGGCCTTCTGGATTTCCTTGAAAACGCCCTGCGTGATCTTGCGGCCCTGCGGCACCACGGCGTCCCCGCCCCGGGAGGTGACGGCGTGGGAGAGCTTGAAACCGATCAGCGCGTCGGAAACCTTCCAGAACAGTTTCTTGTCGCGGATCGCCACGTCGCTGACTTTGTAGAACGCCTTGATGATGTCGGCGTCCGTCTTCAGTCCCAGGGCGCGCAGGAAGACCGTCCCGTAGAACTTGCGCTTGCGGTCGATGCGCACGTACAGCAGGTTCTTGTTGTCGTACTCGAACTCCACCCAGCTTCCCCGGTAGGGAATGATCTTGCCCAGGAAGTAGCCTTGCGCCGCGACGCGCTCGAAGAAGACCCCCGGAGAGCGGTGCAACTGCGAAACGATCACGCGCTCGGTCCCGTTGATGATGAAGGTGCCGTTCTCCGTCATCAGCGGAATCTCGCCGAAGAAAACCTCCTGCTCCTTGATGTCGCGGATGGTCTTCACGCCCGTCTCGGCGTCCTTGTCGTACACCGTCAGCCGGATGGTCACCTTCAGCGGCGCCGCGTACGTCATGCCCCGCTCTTCGCACTCGGCCACGTCGTACTTCAGTTGCAGCCCCACCGGGTCGCCGCAGCGGTTGCAGAAGGTGACGATGTTCTTGTTGAAGGTGCCGCACTTACGGCACAGCACGTCCCCCGGATGGAACGGGTCGGTCTGGATGGTGGCCCCGCAGGCCGGGTTGCGGCAGGTCGACCGCAGGTGGTGCAGCCCCTTCAGGTTGCCGCACTTGCATTCCCAGTTGCCGATCGAGTAATCGACGAACTCGAGCTGGCTCAGGCCGCGGAAATCCGAGATCGGGAACACCGAGTTGTACACGCTCTGCAACCCGCCGTCTTCCCGCTCGCTGGGCAGCAGGTCCATTTGCAGGAACCGCTCGTAAGACTGCTTCTGAACTTCGATCAGGTTGGGGATCGGAATTGAAGTCTTGATCTTGGAGAAATCAACTCGTTCGCGGCTCACGGCTTGTGCCGGGTTTTGCATGTTTCCACTCCTCAACGCCGAACGGCGCTTCGAAAAGCGTAGTCAGAAACTCTAAGAAGCCGGACCGGAGGGAATCCGATCATGGAATGGCACTCTCGCCGGCGCACCGGCCGGACTAACAGAAAATGCAGAGTCGGATGAGGTTCGATTCGGGGCGGACAGAGATCGCGCGGGGCGCGCCGGGAAACGCGGTGGTGGACGCAATACGCCCCCTGTGGCAGTTTCGAGCGAACTGCGATAAAATTCGCGGGCTGTTGGATTCACGAGCGCAACTTCCGGGCCGACTCCGGTTACATCCAGATAGTTTACCAGACGCCTTCTCCAGGCGTCAAACACACATCTTCTACACTTGTAGGAAAGGGAAGCCGCCGCCCTTGCCCAGGGCGGCGCCGCACCCGTTCCCGGCAAACTACTTCACTTCGACAGTTGCGCCGGCTTCGGCGAACTTCTTCTTGATCGCCTCGGCCTCATCTTTGTTCACGCCCTCTTTGATCGGCTTGGGTGCGCCGTCCACCAGGTCCTTGGCTTCCTTCAGTCCGAGGCTGGTGACTTCGCGCACGGCCTTGATCACGTTGATCTTGTTGGCGCCCGCCGCCACCAGGATGACGTTGAACTCGGTCTTCTCTTCCGCCGCCGGGGCCGCCGCGGCCGCGGCTCCTGCCGGGGCCGCCGCCACCGTCGCCGCCGCGGCGGACACGCCGAGCCTCTCCTCAAGCATCTTGACCAACTGGGACGCCTCGAGAAGCGTCAGTCCCTGGATCTGTTCCGCAATCGCGTTGATATCCGCCATGTTTCCCTAAACTCCTCTTCTTCGAAGAACTCTTTACTGCTGAAACTTGTTTTCCTTGACGCCCTGGTCGATGACCACCGCCAGATTCCGGCCGAGCGCGTTGATGGCCACGGCCAGCCGCTGGGCCGGCGCCTGGATCAGGTACAGCACCTTGGCCAGCAACTCCTCGCGCGACGGCATCGAGGCCAATTCCTGGATCGAGCGCACTTCGATGGCGCGCCCCTCCACCATCCCCGCCTTGAAGGTCAGGCTGGGGTTCGCCTTGGCATAGGTGGTGAGCGCCTTGGCCAGCGCCACCGGATCGCCCTGTGTGTAGGCGATCGAGGTCATCCCGGCCAATCCCTTCATCAGAGGCTCGGCCGGAGTGCCTTCGGTCGCCTTCGCCGCTAGGTTGTTCTTGATCACCCGGTAGCGTCCGCCCGCGCTCCGCACCGACTTGCGCAACTCGAAGTCCTGCGCCACCGTCAGCTTTTCGAAACCGGCCACGAACAGATGCGGTGCCTTGTCCAGGTCCTTCCGCAGCCGTTCGACATCCTTGATCTTGTCAGCCTTTTTCTTCATCGTTTGACTCCGGCGAGAGGACTACGCCGTCTTGGCGTTCATGCTGGTGGTGTCCAGCGAGATACCCGGCCCCATGGTGGAGCACACCGTCGCGCTGCGCACGTACTTGCCCTTGGCGGCGGCGGGCTTCGCCTTCACCACGGCCTGGATCAGGCTGCTGGCGTTCTCCAGCAGCTTGTCGGTGGCGAAACTCACCTTGCCCACCGGGGCGTGAATCACGCCCGTCTTGTCGACCCGGAACTCCACCTTGCCGGCCTTGACTTCCTTCACCGCCCGGGCCACTTCCACCGTCACCGTGCCCGTCTTCGGGTTGGGCATCAGGCCGCGCGGGCCGAGGATCTTGCCCAGGCGCCCGACCGAGCGCATCATGTCGGGCGTGGCAACCACGGCGTCGTAGTCCAGCCAGTTCTGCTTCTGGATCTTCTCCACCATGTCGTCGCCGCCCACGAAGTCGGCCCCGGCCTCCTGCGCTTCCCGCTGTTTCTCGCCCGAGGCGATCACCAGCACGCGCTTGGACTTGCCCAGGCCGTTCGGCAGAACCACCGTCCCGCGCACCATCTGGTCGGCGTGCTTCGGATCCACGCCCAGCCGCATGTGCAGTTCCACCGTCTCGTCGAACTTGGTGAATTTCAGCTTCTGGAGAAGGGGGATCGCCTCCTCAAGGGCGTAGGGACGGCGCTCCACCTTCTGTGCGGCGGCAGTGTATTTCTTTCCGGTTTTCTGTGCCATGTTTCCTCACTGGTCCAAACGGCTCCAGCCCCGGCTTGCGGGCCTTCGCCTCCCAAGATTGTGCAGAACTGTAGAAGCTCTTACGGGAAGAAACTCTCAGTATACCAGCGGCTTCCCTGGGATTGCAATCAGACTACGTCCACTCCCATGCTGACGGCCGTGCCCTTCACGCACTGCTCCGCCGCTTCCAGCGTGAAACAGTTCAGGTCCGGCATCTTGATCTTGGCGATCTCTTCCACCTGTTTCTTGGTGATCGTGCCCACCTTGTTCTTGTTCGGCTCCGCCGATCCCTTGGCTAGGTTCACGGCGCGCTTGATGAGCACCGGCACCGGAGGGGTCTTGGTGATGAACGTGAACGAGCGGTCCGAGTAGATGGTGATCACCACCGGGATGATGAGCCCTTCCTGGTCCTTGGCCGACGTCTTGGCGTTGAACGCCTTGCAGAACTCCATGATGTTGACGCCCTGCGGACCGAGAGCCGTGCCCACCGGGGGAGCCGGGGTCGCCTTACCCGCCGGAATCTGAAGCTTGACCTGAGCCGTTACCTTCTTCGCCATTCAAAAACCTCTGCCTGCTAGATCTTTTCCACTTGCAGAAAATCCAATTCCACCGGGGTCGCGCGGCCGAAGATCGTCACCAGCACGCGCAGCGTGCTGCGTTCCGCGTTGACCTCGTCCACCTTGCCGGAGAAGTTCGCGAACGGCCCGTCGATGATCCGTACCGTTTCGTTCTTCTCGAACGACAGCTTGGGACGCGGCCGCTCTGCCGAAGACGCCTGCCGGTAGAGAATCTGGTTGACCTCGTCGGCGCTCAGCGGCACCGGCTTGGTCCCGCCGCCCACGAAGCCGGTCACACGGGGAGTCGCCTTCACCGCGTGCCAGAGCTCGTCGCTCATCTCGATCTCCACCAGCACGTAGCCGGGGTAGAGCAGCCGCCGGCTGGTCACCTTCTTGCCGCCGCGCAACTCCACCACCTCTTCGGTGGGAATCAGCACTTGCCCGATCTTGTCCGCGTACCCGAATGCCTGCGCCCGGCTGCGCAGGGATTCCGCCACCTTCTGTTCGAATCCCGAATAGGTGTGAATGATGAACCAGTTCTTCGGCGACAGGTCTTCCGCCGCGGGCGGCGCCTGCGCCTCAGCTTCCACCGGTTCGGTCATGGGCAGCGCCGTCTCGGCCTCGGGAGCCTCCGGAGACGCCTCGGCCGACAGCGCTTGTTCCGCCTGCTCCAGCCCTTCGAAGTTCTCCTGGTCGGCCATTCCTATTCCCTACTTGCTGAGCAACGTGAAGACCTTGGTGATCGCCCGGCCGAAAATGAGATCGACGACATAGAAATAGGCCGCAAAAGCGAAGACCGCCACGATGACCACGAGAGTCGTCGCCCGGACCTGCTTCCAACTGGGCCATGTGACCCGCCGCATCTCCATCTGGAGTTCCAGAACATAGTCCTTCACCCCAGCCAGCCAACGGCTGACCTTGCCGGTCACGTTTTCCGATTCCATCGTCGCTTCCATGTCAATCCGTTCCGGCCGCTACTCTCCGGACTCTCCCATCTTGCGGAGGGATGGCAGGGGCGGAGGGATTCGAACCCCCACTCGCGGTTTTGGAGACCGCTGGTCTGCCGTTAAACCTACGCCCCTGCAACCTTGAGGCAGGCGCGAGCCGCTGCTCGCCCCTCCCATTCTACTGCTACTTGATCTCTTTGTGTACCTGGTGCTTCCGGCACGTCGGGCAGTACTTCTTCAACTCCAGCCGCTCGGTCGTTGTCTTCTTGTTCTTCGTGTTGGTGTAGTTGCGGTTCTTGCACTCGGTGCACTGGAAAGTAATGATTTCACGTGGCATTCCGGCAATCTCCCTACGCGATGATCTCGGTCACCGTTCCCGCGCCGACCGTGCGCCCGCCCTCGCGGATGGCGAACCGCAGTCCCTTGTCCATCGCCACCGGCGTGATCAGTTCCACTTCCAGGTTCACGTTGTCCCCGGGCATCACCATCTCGGTGCCCTCCGGCAGCTTCACCACCCCGGTCACGTCCGTCGTCCGGAAGTAGAACTGCGGCCGGTACCCGTTGAAGAACGGCGTGTGCCGCCCTCCCTCTTCCTTGCTCAGAACGTAGACTTCGCCCTTGAAGTTCTTGTGCGGCGTGATCGAGGCCGGCTTGGCCACCACCTGGCCCCGTTCCACCTCGTCCTTTTCCACGCCCCGCAGCAGCAACCCGACGTTGTCCCCGGCGCGGCCTTCGTCCAACAGCTTCTTGAACATCTCCACGCCCGTCACCACCGTCTTGCGCGTCTCGCGGAACCCCACGATCTCCACTTCCTCGCCCACCTTCACGATCCCGCGCTCGATCCTGCCCGTCACCACCGTTCCCCGCCCCTGGATCGAGAAAATGTCCTCGATCGGCATGATGAACGGCCGGTCGATGGCCCGCTCCG
Source organism: uncultured Solibacteraceae bacterium (assembly GCA_964406685.1). Lineage (GTDB taxonomy): Bacteria > Acidobacteriota > Terriglobia > Bryobacterales > Bryobacteraceae > JACQZT01. Next base: position 5,791 of record CAYOTD010000301.1, read on the forward strand.
GCAAGGGGATATACCGGTCCACTTCCGCCATCAGCTTGTCCACCTGCGCTTCGCAGGCCGGATCCCCGTTCAGCGCCCCCAGGGCGTTGATCCGCACCACCGGAATGTCGTTGCCCGGAAACTGGTAGCTACTCAGCAGCTCCCGCACTTCCAGCTCCACCAGCTCCAGCAGTTCCTCGTCCTCCATCATGTCGACCTTGTTCAGGGCCACCACGATGTAGGGCACCCCCACCTGCCGCGCCAGCAGGATGTGCTCCCGCGTCTGCGGCATCGGCCCGTCCGGCGCCGCCACCACCAGGATCGCCCCGTCCATCTGCGCCGCCCCGGTGATCATGTTCTTGATGTAGTCGGCGTGACCCGGACAGTCCACGTGCGCGTAGTGCCGGTTCGGCGTCTCGTACTCCACGTGCGCCACCGCGATCGTGATTCCCCGCGCCTTTTCCTCCGGCGCGTTGTCGATGGAATCGAAACTGCGGAACTTCACCTTCGGGTTGTTCTTCGCCAACACCTTCGTGATGGCCGCCGTCAAGGTCGTCTTCCCGTGGTCGATGTGCCCGATCGTTCCCACGTTTACGTGCGGCTTGCTGCGATCGAATTTTTCCTTGGCCATGATTGCACCTGTTGGAGCCTTTTTCGCTGCGGCGAAACTGCCAAGGGAAGCAAGGCAGGCAATTCATCCGGCGGGCGGTCGGCCCGCCCGCCGGCATCTCTGGAGCCCACGACCAGGATTGAACTGGTGACCTCGTCCTTACCAAGGACGCGC